>DASWMA010000804.1:0-1899 GCA_036399995.1 Longimicrobium sp.
CGTTCCGCTGGACCCGGCGTACCCCGGGGCCCGGCTGCGCCACATGCTGGAAGACAGCGCGCCGGCCGCGCTGCTGACGGAGGGGCGGCTGGCCGGGGTGGTGGGCCCGCTCCTCGACAGGCTCCCGCTTCCGGTGATCCAGCTGGACGCGGGGGCGGAGTGGGAGAGCCGTCCGGCCGCCAACCCGGTGGTCGCGGGGCTCACCCCCGATCACCTGATGTATGTCATCTACACCTCGGGCTCCACGGGTCAGCCCAAGGGGGTGATGAACCAGCACCGGTGCGTGGTCAACCGGCTGGCGTGGGGGCGGGCGGCGTGGGGGCCGGAGGCGGGCGAGGCGGTGCTGCAGAACGCGTCGTTCAGCTTCGACGTCGCCGCGCGCGAGATCTTCTGGCCGCTGATGGCGGGCGGCCGCGTGGTGCTGCCGCGGCCGGAGGATGTCCGCGATCCCGGGCAGCTGGTGGAGACCATCCGGCGCGAGGCGGTCCGCACGGCGTGCTTCGTCCCCTCCATGCTGCAGCTCTTCCTGGAGCACCCCGAGGCGGGGAGCTGCTCCGGGCTGGCGCAGGTGGTGTGCAGCGGCGAAGCGCTTCCGGCGGCGGTGGCGCGGCGCTTCCGCGCGCTGCTCCCCGGGGTGGCGCTCCACAACGTGTACGGCCCGTCGGAGGCGGCCACGGCCACGGCCGCGCTGCACTGCGTGGCCGACGACGCGCGGGCCACCATCCCCATCGGCCGGCCGGTCGCCAACACGCGCGTCTACCTCCTGGACGGCGCGGGCGAGCCGGTGCCGCGGGGTGTGGCGGGCGAGCTGTACGTGGGCGGCACCGGGGTGGCGCGCGGCTACTGCGGCCACCCGGGGCTGACGGCCGAGCGCTTCGTCCCCGACCCCCACGGTGAGCCAGGCGCGCGGCTCTACCGCACGGGAGACCTGGGGCGCTGGCGCCCGGACGGGACGCTCGACTTCCTGGGGCGCAACGACTTCCAGGTGAAGGTGCGCGGCTTCCGCGTGGAGCTGGGGGAGATCGAGGCGCGGATCGCCGCGTATCCCGGGGTGCGCGAGGCTGCGGTGGTGGCTCGCCAGGACGTCGAGGGCGACACGCGCCTGGTGGCCTACCTGGTGGGCGCCGACCTGGTCGAGGCCGACGCGCTGCGGGCGTCGCTGGCCGAGCGGCTGCCGGAGCACATGGTGCCGGCGGCATACGTGCGCCTCGAGGCGTTTCCGCTGACCCCCAACGGGAAGCTGGACCGCGGGGCGCTTCCCGCGCCGGAGGGTGACGCCTATGCGCGGCGTGGCTACGAAGCGCCGGCGAGCGAGACGGAGCAGGTGCTGGCGGAGATCTGGTCGGAGGTGCTGGGCGTCGAGCAGGCAGGCCGCGGGGACAACTTCTTCGAGCTGGGCGGCCACTCGCTGCTGGCCGTGCGCGTGATCTCGCGCGTGCGGCAGCTGCTGGGCGTGGAGGTGCCGCTCGTGGAGCTGTTCCGCTCGCCCGTGCTGGCGGAGCTCGCTCGCGCCGTCGAGAACGCGGCGCGCACCGAGCTCCCGCCGATCGAGCGCGTGGACCGCGGCGGGCGGCTGCCGCTCTCCTTCGCGCAGCAGCGGCTCTGGTTCCTGGAGCAGCTCGGCGACCTGGGCGGCACGTACCACGTCCCCCGGCGGCTGCGGCTGGGAGGCGATCTGGACCGGGCGGCGCTGCGGCGTGCGCTGAACGCGATCGTGGCGCGCCACGAGGCGCTGCGCACGACGTTCGTGGAGGTGGAGGGCGAGCCGGTGCAGCGGATCGCGGAGGAGAGCCGGTTCCACCTCCTGGAGCACGACCTGGGCGGGCACGCGAACGCCGCGGCGGAGCTGCGCCGGCTGGCGGCCGAGGAGGCGGGCGCGCCCTTCGACCTGGAGCACGG
>DASWMA010000805.1:0-7890 GCA_036399995.1 Longimicrobium sp.
GGCCTTCGATTCGTCCTGCCCGAACCGGGGACGCCGCAGCTCCGTGCGCGCGACGGATCTGAGCGGAGCGCACCCGACGATCGGCCCCATTCCTCGCCGTCCTGGCACCGGGACAAGGCGTCGGTACCGTGTCCACGCGGTGGGACGCGCTTCGTCCGCGCGGGTGAACGGACGACGCGCGCCGGTTTCGGCGTGCGGAATCCAAGTCGTTGCAACGGAACGGCTTGCACAAAACGGTGTAGGGGTGCGTGCCTTGCTCCAAGCGGCATGTGACATCTGCGTCCGCCCTCCCTGTTTTGCGTGAAGGACCCCATGAGACGCCTGGCTGCTTTCCTGTTGCCGGTGCTCGCCCTGTCGGCGTGCGTGCCCCCGGCCTATGGCCCGTACCACGGCGGCGGGCGCTACGAGCGCTCCAGCGAGCGCTGGTACGACCACGAAGAGCTGGCGCTGGCCGCCCGCATCGTGAACCGCGGCGGATCCAACTTCTCGGTGGACCTGAACCGGCCGGCGTACGTGGCCGTGTTCGAGATCCTTCCCGGGCAGGGGGTGGGGCTGCTGTACCCGCGCTACGGCGGAGAGGACGGCTACTTCCCCGCCGGCCCCACGTATCTCGACGTGCACCGCGGCGCGGGGAGCTACGACTGGTACAGCGGGATCCGGCGCGGCCGCTACTCGCGCTCGGAGCCGCGCTTCTTCTTCCTGGTGGCCAGCAAGCGGCCGCTGCGCATCACGCGCTTCCAGCGCGGGGGCGCCGGGGCGCTACGCAGCGTGCTGGGGCTGTCGGCGTATGGCGCGCTGGACCATCGCACGGTGATGAACGACCTGGTCGACGCCATCGTGCCGTACCAGCCCAGCAGCGACTGGACCACCGACGTCTACGCCATCTGGCCCAGCCGCAACGAGAGCTACTACTACTCGAGCTACCCCGACCACTACGTGCGGGTGAGCTGCGGCGGCGGCACCTACGCCGTGGTGCCGTGGGAGCTGAGCAGCTACGCCTGCGGCCGCTACGGCGGGCGCGTGCGCGACGGCAACAACGGCAACGTGCCGCCCCCGCGGCGCGACACCACGCAGGTGACCACGCCCGGCCGCCGCCGCCCCGAGCCGCCCACCGCCGGCAACCCCGGGGTGAACGAGGGGGGCACGCGCCGCCCGCGCCCGCTGGGCCGCCCCGAAACGCGCCCCGAGCCCACGCTTCCGCGCGAGGAGACCGGAGACGGCCCCCGCGTGACGCCCACCGAGGCCCCGCGCCGCGAGCCCCGCGCCGAGCCCCGCGAGCGGCCGCGCACGGAACCCAGGGTGGAACCGCGCGAGGAGCCCCGGCCGGAGCCGCGCGAGCCCCGTGCGGAGCCGCGTTCGGCGCCGGTGGAGCGCAGCGAGCCGCGGGAGCGCCCGCGCGCCGAGCCGCGGAGCGAGCCGGTGCACTCCAGCCCGCGTATCGAGACGCCGCGCTCGGAGCCGCGCAGCGAGCCGACGTTCCGGCCCGCGCCGCCTCCACCGCCGCCGCCGCCACCACCTCCTCCGCCGCCTCCGCCCCCGCCGCCTCCGCCGGCGCCGCGGCCGGAGCCCCGGTCGGACCCGGCACCGCGGGTGGCCGCCCCGGCCGAGCCGGCGGTGAGCCAGCGCTGAGGCCGACGATGTACGCGAGCCGCACCCGCCCAGCCCGGCGGGTGCGGCTCATTTTGTTCACTGCGGTTTACAGAGCGATCCGGATGGGGGGTGCCGCCTCCGTGCACCACGTGGCGGCTGAACCGGCGGCAGTAGTCCGCGAAGGCGGACTTCGTGTGGTCGTTGCCGCGGATTCATCCGCCCCTCCTCCTGCCGTATCCCCCCGATTTTCCCCGAAGCAGTGGTTTGATCGACATGACGTTGAAGGTGATCGAGCAGGAAGTGGTGACGTGCCGGCGTTGCCCGCGGCTGGTGGAGTGGCGCGAGCGCGTGGGGCGCGAGAAGCGGCGCGCCTACATGGAGTGGGACTACTGGGCGCGCCCGATCCCCGGCTTCGGCGACCCCGCGGCGCGGCTGCTGATCCTGGGGCTGGCGCCGGCGGCGCACGGCGGCAACCGCACCGGCCGCGTGTTCACCGGCGACCGCAGCGGCGACTGGCTGTACGCCGCGCTGCACCGCGCCGGCTTCGCCAACCAGCCCACCTCCACCCACGCGGGCGACGGGCTGGCGCTGGCCGACGTGTGGGTGACCGCGGCCGTGAAGTGCGCCCCGCCCGACAACAAGCCGCTCCCCGCCGAGCGCGACGCCTGCTTCCCCTTCGCGGTGGCCGAGATGGCGGCGCTGCCGAACCTGCGCGCCATCGTGTGCCTGGGGAAGTTCGCGTGGGACAACGCGCTGCGCCTGCTGCGCGATGCCGGGCACACGCTGCCGGTGCCCGCGCCGGTGTTCGGCCACTGCGCCCAGGCGCGCATCGGGCCGGGGCTCACGCTGATCGGGTCGTATCACCCCAGCCAGCAGAACACCTTCACCGGCCGCCTCACCGAGCCCATGCTCGACGCGGTGTTCGCCGCCGCGCGCGAGGCGATCTCTTGAGAGATCCCCGGGCCAGGGTGGGATACTCCGCACACTTCGAACGCCGCGCTAGGAACATCAGCTTCGCGTGAGTACCCTTCTCGCCGGGTGAGCCGTCTCCGTGGCAGCCCTTCATCCATGCTTCTTCTTCATCAAGGGACGGATCAGATGAGCGAGACAAGTGCAGCGGGAACCACGCTGGCGGGCACGGTGCAGCCCGCCGCGGCCGGCGCGAAGGGGTTCGACGCGAACGTCACCCTCACCGCGGGCGTGGCGGAGGCGTTCGTGCAGGCCGGCTACCGCTTCTGCATCCGCTACGTGGGCCGCCGCCAGATGGCGGGGCACGACCTGACCGCGAGCGAGGCCGCGACCATCCTGCAGGCCGGGCTGGCGCTGATGGTGGTGCAGCACGTGGAAGAGCCGGGATGGACCCCCTCGGCCGCCCTGGGCACGGAGTACGGCGCCAACGCGGCCCGCTTCACCCAGGCGATCGGCGTTCCCCCCGGCGTGAACGTGTGGCTGGACCTGGAGGGCGTGGCCGACGGCGTGCCGGCGCAGGACGTGGCCGAATACTGCAACGCCTGGTACGCGCAGGTGCAGGCGGCCGGGTACGCGCCCGGGGTGTACGTGGGCTACGGCGCGGGGCTGGGCCCGCAGGGGCTGTACGACCTCGAGTTCCAGCACTACTGGAGCGCCTACAACCTGAACGGCGACCAGTACCCCGCCGTGCGCGGCGTGCAGATGCGCCAGGAAACCGGCGGCGGCACCGTGGGCGGGCTCACCACCGAGAGCTACGACGACGACTTCACCCAGACGGACGCGCTGGGCGGAAACGCGGTCTGGCTGGCGCCCGCGGGCGCCTGACGGGCCGGCGCGGCGCCTCCGCCGATCCACCCCCACCCCCCTCACGAGGAGTTTTCGGATGAAGCACCGGCTGAACCTCGACAAGCTCGCCGTGCAGTCGTTCGACACGCAGCCGCTGGGCGACGACGAAGCCTACAACGGCGACAACTCGGCGATGCAGTGCGTGAGCGAGCTGTCGCACTGCGGCGTGTGCCCCACCGAGCCCGGCACCGCGATCGCTTGACGCACGCGGCGGCGGAGCGAGCAACGCGGCGGGTGCCTCTCCGGGGCGCCCGCCGTTCTCGTTGGCGCCCCGTCTGCACGGCGCCGGACGTCGCGATCGCGTATGTTTTCGCCCGGGGAGGCGCCGCGGGCACAACCAGGGGGTGGAGATGGGCGAGATGACGGGGCGGGTGTGCGTGGTGACGGGTGCCAGCGGCGGCATCGGAGGGGCCACGGCGCGGGCGCTGGCGCGGCGGGGGGCCACGGTGGCGCTGGTGGTGCGCAGCCGCGAGCGCGGCCAGGCCGTGGCGGACGCGATCGAGCGCGACACCGGGCGCCGCGACGTGCGGCTGGTGCTGGCCGACCTGTCGCGCCAGGCGGACGTGCGCCGCGCCGCGGACGAGATCCTGGCCACGTATCCGCGCGTGGACGTGCTGGTGAACAACGCCGCCGTCCACAGCTGGCGCCGCACGCTGACGGTCGACGGGATCGAGACGCAGTGGGCGGTGAACCACCTCGCCCCGTTCCTCCTGGCCAGCCTGCTGCTGCCGCGGCTGCTGGAGAGCGCTCCGGCGCGCGTGGTGACGGTCAGCTCCAACGCCCACCGCTCCGCCGACCTGCGCTGGGACGACCTGGAGATGAAGGGGCGGCTCTACCGCGGGTTCAGGCAGTACGGCAACACCAAGCTGGCCAACGTGCTGTTCACCCGCGAGCTGGCGCGGCGCACGGTGGGTACGGGCGTAACCGCCAACGCCATGCACCCCGGCGTGGTGGCCACCGAGCTGCTGCTGAACGGCGCCCCGCCGCTGCGCCTGTTCCGCCGCTGGATGCGCACCCCCGAGCAGGGCGCCGCCACCGCCGTCTACCTGGCCGCCTCGCCCGACGTGGCCGCCGTCTCGGGCGAGTACTTCATCGACGAGCGCCCCGTCGCCCCCACAGCGGCGGCGATGGACGACGAAGCCGCCCGCCGGCTGTGGGAGATCAGCGAGCGGGCGGTGGGGTTGGCCTGACCGCTACACGGTGGCCGCGAGCCAGCTCGCCAGCGCGCGCACCGTCTCACCGAACGCATCGAGATATCGGGCGCCCGGCGCGTCGTCGGGCTCGACGAACGGGATACGATTCGCCTCGAACGCCGGCCGGTGCGCGTCGAAGATGTCGCGGGCGGTGGATGCGCCGACGTAGCCGTCATCCCCGGCATCCCCCCACTCCACCACGTCCGCGAGAAACGCGAACAGCTCGGCGAAATGGCGCCAGCCGGTGTTGGCGTCGGGCCCGTAAGCGAGGAACGACGACCACACCGCCGGGTCCACGTGATACGCGGTGGGCCGCCCCGACGTGCTTCGGGCCACGCGCGCGGCGACCATCTCCTGCGTGGCGCGGCGCACGGCGGCGGCGGTGTACCCGGTGGCGCGGACCAGCGCGCGCACCGTGGCGTCGGCGCCGCCCATGGCGATCAGCACCGCGAGCACGTCGGCCTTCACCCCCACGCCGAACGCCGCCCGCAGCCGCGGCATCAGCGCGGGGAAGGTGGCCAGCCGCGGCTCACGGCCGCGCTTCCCGCGCGACAGCAGCTCATTGCCGGATGACGGCTCCGCCAGCGGCTTCCATCGCCCGTCGCCCGCCTCGAGCGCCGCCCGCGCGAAGGCGGCCAGCCCCGCTCGCGCGGGCGGCGGATAGTGATCGGCCATCGTCCGCACGCGCTGCACGCTGAGCAGCGAGGCGCCCGCACCCGCCCACCACGCCAGCACGTCGTCCAGGCGCCGCTCGCGCTCGCGCAGCGCACACGAAAGCAGGAGCAGCGCTTCGGGGTCGATCACCGAGGTAGCGGGGGCGTCGGCAGACACGGGCGCGCCGAGCGCCGCCCACTGCCTCCACGCAGCATCCAGCGCCGTCGCCTGCGCGGCGCTGCTAATCTCTTCGCTCACCGTCACAGCAGATCCCTGAGAGGCTTTAGAATATCCAAGTAAGATACATTATGTATCGTTGAACAGTAGATGAGGAACTGGTGTCACTTCGCGGTGTCACTCCGCCGTGGCGCCGCCGCAGCTGGAGCCGGCGCCGGCGGTGCAGCCGAAGCAGTGCGGGCCCAGCACGATCTCGCGGCGGTTCAGCGCCTCGACGTCAAAGTCGAACACGGTGCGCGGGGCGGCGGCGTGCACCGGCAGATCCAGCATCTGGTTGAAGTCGCAGTCGTAGAGGGTGCCGTCCCACCCCACCGACACGGTGTTGCGGCACATCACCCCCGCGGCGGCGGCGGGGTTGAAGGCGGTGGCCAGCCGCTCCAGGTACTCGTTCACCTGCCCCGTCTCGTCCAGGAACTCCAGGAAGCGCGAGATCGGCATGTTGGTGATGGTGTACAACGCGTTGAACTCCACGCCGTACGTCCTCAGCATCTGGCGCTTCCACTCGGCTTCCAGCGTCTTCTGGCTGCCGGGGAGGAAGGTGCCCACGGGGTTGGTGACCAGGTCCAGCACCAGCCCTGTGCCGGGCTTTCCGTAGCCCAGCGCGTTCAGCCGCCGCAGCGCGGTGATCGACTCTTCGAACACGCCGTCGCCGCGCTGGGTGTCGGTGCCCTTCTGCCGGTAGTGCGGGAGGCTGGCCACCACGTGCACGCCGTGCTCGGCGAAGAACTCGGGGAGGTAGGCATAGTTGGGGAGAAGGGTGATGGTCAGGTTGCAGCGGTCCATCACGTGCTTCCCCGCCCCCCGCGCGCGGATGACGATCTCGCGCCAGCGCTTGTGCAGCTCGGGCGCGCCGCCGGTGATGTCCACCGTGGCCACGTCGATGGTTTCGATGATCTCCAGGCAGCGGTCCACCACCGCGTCGGGCATCATCTCGGTGCGGTCGGGGCCGGCGTCCACGTGGCAGTGGCGGCAGGTCTGGTTGCACTTGCGCCCCACGTTGATCTGGAAGATCTCGATCCCCGTGGCGCGCAGCGGGTACAGCCCGGCGCCCTGCAGCGCACCCTCGAAGTCGCGCGCCAGCGGCACGCGCGCGAGCGCCCCCCGCTGCTCGGCCGCGGAGGCCAGCGGCGAGCGGCGCTTCTGGAGCGTGGGGAGAACTCGGTGTGTGATCAACGGCGGTGCCCAGTGCCTGGTGCCCGGTGCCCAGTAACTGCGGTGTCGGCCACGCCGCTGTTCTTTCTCCACTGCCCGGAGCGCTCGCACTGGGCACTGGGGACCTGGCACTGGGTACTTGAAGTTCTCACATCCCCAGCCGCCCGGCGTGGTTGCGCATCTGGATGCCGTGCACCAGCGAGGCGCCGCCGCGGATGGCCGCGGCCACGTGCACGGCCTCGGTCATCTGCTCGGTGTCGGCGCCCTTCTGCAGGCAGTCGCCCGAGTACGCGTCGATGCAGTACGGGCACTGCACCGCGTGCGCCACCGCCAGCGCGATCAGGCTCTTCTCTCGCTCGGTCAGCGCCCCCTCGGCGAACACGGCGTTGTACCAGGCGAAGAACTTCTCGGCCAGCTCCGGCGCGTCCTTGCCGATCTCGCCGAAGCGCGGCAGGTCGTGCGCGTCGTAGTAGTGCGTGTGCATCCTCTATCCGTCCCGTTCGTCGCGGGTCACGTCCCGCGAATGATCTGGAGTCCCGGTCGATCCCGCCGGCTTCGTCGCGGCCGCGGGCCACAGATCCTTCGGTCGCCGCCGGGCATCCGCGTGGACGCGGCTTACGTGCAGCGGCGACGCTCAGGATGACATCCGGGGGGTGCGAGAAGCGAGCCCATCCGAACAGCAGCACTCAGCACCTGGCACTCCGCACTCCGCACTCCGCACCCAGCACCCAGCACCCGCCCTTACTGCGCCTCCGCCACCCGGCTCTGGTTGTTCGCCTTCAGCCGCTCGGCGAACTCGCGGATGCGCCGGGCGTTCATCCCCAGGTCGCTGCGGCCCACGCGGCTCACCGAGCGGATGTCCACGCGCGATATCCCGGACGCGGGCGTCACGCGGATCACCACGTCGTCCTTGAAGCCGAACCAGGGGGTCTCGTCCACCGCCTCCACGCTGCGCGAGTCGCGGTGGATCTCGATCTCCTTCCACCCCATCTCCTGCACGGTGCGCACGACGGCGGTGAAGGCCTCGTCGGGCTGCATGGCCAGCATCACCGGGCGGATGTCGGGATACGCCTTCTGCTGCTGCGCGGCGATGCTGTCGCCCTCGTACACCGCGGTGTTCAGCCTGGCGCTCGACGTGTCGCGCAGCGCGCGCGACTGCACCAGCTCGGGCGGGTTCACCCAGTCGGTGGTGATGTCGTGGATCGGCGGCACCGAGCCGGCGTGGCGGCGCCAGTTCCAGGGGAGGAAG
>DASWMA010000806.1:0-5126 GCA_036399995.1 Longimicrobium sp.
CCGGAAGATCCGTCGTTGGATCAAAACAGCGGAGGGTCACACGGAGACGCGGAGTAGAACGGAGGAACCGGAGGAACCACGACGACGTTCTCCGTTTCCTCCGTTCTGCTCCGTTCCTCCGTGTGACGCCGTTGCAGTGAGTGCTTGCCCGGGCCCGGTCTCAGTCGGCCTGCTCGATCTTTCCCACGTCGCCGCTCCACCCCGTTTCCCATGCGCCACGCCAGACTCGTCGCGCTGGCGCTGCTCTCCGCGTGCGCCACGGCCCGCCCGCCGTCGTCCGCGCCGGTTGTGGACGCGGAGGCGGAGGTGGTGGCTGCCGAGCGCGCGTTCGCGGCCGCCGCGGCGCGCGAGGGGGTCCGCGGCGCGTTCCTCGCCTTCGCGCACGACAGCGCGGTGGCGCTGCGGCCCGAGCCGGCGAACGCGAAAGAGGTGTGGCGCGCGCGGCCGCGCACCTCCGCGCGGCTGGCGTGGTACCCCGCCTTCGCCCGCGCGGCGCGCAGCGGCGACCTGGGCTTCACCACCGGGCCGTACGAGGCCGCGGACAGCTCGGGGACCGTGCGGGGCCACGGCCAGTACGTCACCGTCTGGAGCAAGACGCCGGACGGCTGGCGCTACCTGATCGACGTAGGCTCGCCCCACCCGCGGCCCGCCGCGCCCGCGGCGGAGTGGCGCCCGTCCCGCCCGCGCGCCGCGTCCTCCTCCGTCGCGGCGGACGATGCCGATGCCTCGCTGCTCGCCGCGGACAGCGGGTTCGCGGCGGAGGCGGAGTCGCGCGGCTTCGCGGCGGCGGTGGAGGCGTACGGCGACCCGGAGATGCGGCTGCTGCGTCCTCGGACCCTGCCGCAGGTGGGGCTGGCCGCCGCGCGCGCCGCCGCCGTGGTGGACACGCGCCGCTACACCGCCCGGCCGGTGCGCGCGATGGCCTCGGCCGCGGGCGACCTGGGGTGGACGTGGGGGGAGTACGAGTCGGTGCATTCCGGCGCCGGCCAGCGCGAGACGGGGTACTACGTGCGCACCTGGTCGCGCGAGCCCGGCGGCCGCTGGCGCGTGCTGCTGGACGTGGCCGCGCCCCGCCCGGCCGAACGCGACGAGTGACGCTCGCCGCGCCCCTCCATCTGCAGGAAGTCTCGAGTCCGCTGCTCCGATCTTCGAACGAGACGGCGGCGCCGGAGACGTCCGGCGCCGCCGGCAGAAGCAGCGGCTAGGCTTTGTCGGTCCACTGGCAGTCCTGGCCCAGCGTGCACTGCGTGCACCGGGTCTTGACCTGCTGCGGCGGCTCCGTCTCGGACTTTGTTGCGACCTCGAACGTGCTCACCTCCAGCGCGCTCACATCCAGTCGAATCGTCGGCATGGTGTTCTCCTTCCGTGCGTGGTGAGGTGCGCCGGTGCGCGGCGAGTGCGCCCGGCTCGAATCCGGAAACGCGGTGGTTCGCTTCCGGCTGGGAGTCGCAGGTACGTGTCGTGGATAATATGGCGGGTAAAGTTAGCTCGCAACCGGAGTCCCGCTCATTCGCGCCGTTCCCCGGCCTCCGTGATCCGGGATCGGATCGCCGGCCGCTGCTCCGCTTCCATCCCGTAGTTGCGGCCTGCCGTTGAGACCTTTCCCCGGGGGACTATATTCCTTCGACCAGTCCCTGTTCACCTTCGTCCGCGTCAGCTTCCTTGTCGCGCACCGCGCTCGTACGGGTAGAGGCCAGGGTTGGCTGGCGGACAGGTGCGCCACGAGACCCCCTGCTCGACCGGATGGAGCTGCCCACCGACTCACGCAATCCGGAGCAATGACGCCGTACCTGAGGCTCGAGCGCTGGCTGGCCGCCCATCGGCCGGAGATCCTGGCCAACCTGCAGCCGCCCGCGAGCGACGCGGAGTTGGCCGGGCTGGAGGAAACCCTGGGCGTGCGCCTGTCGCCGTCCTTCCTCGACCTGTACCGGTGGAGAAACGGCCAGCGCGACGACGGGCAGTCCGGTCCGTTCTACGGGCTCTCGTTCCTGAGCATCGCCAGCGTGCTCCGCGAGTGGGAGAGCTGGAACGAGATACTGGCCGAGCACGGCCCCGACATGGACCGGTTCAGCACCTCGGTGGCCCCGGGCGTGGTGAAGGCGCTCTACGCCAACCGGCTGTGGATCCCGATTTCGCACGACTGGGGCGGCAACCACATCGGCGTGGACCTCGACCCGGGGCCCAACGGGCGGGTGGGGCAGGTGATCAACTTCGGCCGCGACGAAGACGCCAAGTACGTCCTGGGCCAGAGCGTGGAAGCCTTCGTAGCGCGGGTCGCAAACGAGCTCGAAGCGGGCAACTTCGTGCTGCAGGACCCCTCGGACGGTGGATTCGACACCAAGGACCCGCCGTCGTCGCACTTCCTCGACGCGGCGCGCGAGTGGTTCGGAGCGTGACCCGGCGCCGGCCGGCCGGCGCCCGCCACCGATCCGCCACCGGCCCGCCGCGAAACTTTGCATCCCCTTTCCACGAAATATCTTGCGCGCGGGTGATCCATCCCGCGCCGGCCGATCGGTCATCCACATGCCACGCCCATCCATTCGCCCCGCCTTGCGCACATCCATCGTCCGAACCATCGCCGCGCTGGCCCTGGCCGCGCTCCCCGCCGTTGCGGCCGGGTGCGAGCGCGAGAACGTGCAGGTGCCCGCGCCCGAGCGGAACACCACCTTCCGCCCGGTGCCCGACCCCGAGCCGTCGGTGGTGAACCTGCCCGTCACCGTGTCGCTGGCGCAGGTGGCGGCGCAGGTGGAGAGCCGCGTGCCGCGCGGGCAGAACAAGGAGGCCGAGTGGGACCCGATCGGCAAGTTCGCCGTGGTGGGCACCGTGTACGTGAAGGAGATGTGGGAGCGCGACCCGCTGAAGCTGTCCATCAACGGCGACCGCATCGACCTGTCGGCGCACGTGCGCTACCGGGCGCGGCTGGCGGCGCGCCCCTGCGCGCCGCTGGTGGGGTGCCGCTGGGTGGAGCTGGGCTCGTGCGGCACCGGCGACGGGCCGATGCCCACCATGGACGTGGGGCTGCGCACCACCCTGGTGTTCCACGCCGACTGGACGGTGGCGCCCAAGACGCGCGCGCTTCCCGTGCGCCCCGGCGTGCGCTGCAAGCTCACCGAGGCGAAGATCGACGTGACCGAGCGGGTGCAGGCGCTGGTGCAGGGGCTGCTGGACCGCACCGCCCCGCAGATCGACGCCAAGCTTGCCGAGACCATCAAGCTGCGCCGCCGGGTGGAAGACCTGTGGAGCGACATCCAGCAGCCGATCCGCGCGTCCAAGAACGTGTTCCTGGTGATCCAGCCCGAATCGGCCGCGGCCACCCCGCCGCGCGGCGAGGGCACCACGCTCACTACCAACGTCTCCGTCGTCGTCCGCCCCCGCGTGGTGATCGGCGACCGGCCCAAGATCACGGAGCAGCCGCTTCCCCCCAGCGGCACGGTGCCGCCGGGGCGCGGCTTCCAGGTGCAGCTGGTGGCCGAGCTCCCGTACACGGTGGTGGACAGCATGCTGGAGAAGAAGCTGGTGGGCCGCACCTTCGACGCGCGCGGCCGCAAGGTGACGGTGATCGGCGCCAACCTGTACGGCAGCGGCGAGCAGGTGGTGCTGCGGGTGCGGGTGAAGGGCGACGCGCGCGGCACCATCTACCTGGTGGGCACCCCGGAGTTCGACCCGCAGACGCGGGTGATCGCCGTGCCCGACCTGGACTTTTCGGTGGAGAGCCGGCAGCTGCTGCCGCGGGTGGCCGAGTGGCTGCTGGGCGACCAGCTGCGCGACGAGCTGCGCTCCGCCGCACGCTTCGAGCTGGGCGACCGCGTGGACGAGATCCGCGGCGACGTGGACCGGGCGCTCAACCGCAACATCGGCCGCAGCGTGCGGATGAGCGGCGGGGTGACCGCGGTGCGGCCGCTGGGCGTGTTCGTCTTCTCGCACTCGCTGGCCGCCGTTGTGGCCGCCGACGGGCACGCGCAGATTCACGTGAACGTGCGCGCACGCGGCGCGTCCACCCCGGCCTCCTCGTCCTCCCGTTCCGCCGAACCCGAATGAGCGGTGCACCCTTCCGCGACAACGTGGTGGTGCTCACCGGCGCCAGCGCCGGCATCGGGCACCAGATGGCGCTGCAGCTGGCAAGCCAGGGCGCGCACCTGGTGCTGGCCGCGCGCGACGCGGAAAAGCTGGAGCAGGCCGCCGCCGAGTGCCGCGCCCGCGGCGCCCGCGCCCTGGCCGTGCCCACCGACGTGGCCGACGAGGCGCAGTGCCGCGCGCTGGTGGAGCGCGCCGTGGCCGAGCACGGGCGCATCGACACGCTGGTGAACAACGCGGGGATCGGGATGTGGGCGCGCTTCGACGAGATGACCGACCTGGCGCCGTTCGAACGGATCATGCGGGTGAACTACCTGGGGAGCGTCTATCCCACCTGGTACGCGCTCCCGCACCTGAAGCGGGCGCGCGGCCGGATCGTGGCGGTCAACTCGCTGACGGGGAAGACGGGAGTGCCCACGCGCAGCGGCTACGCGGCCAGCAAGCACGCGGTGACCGGCTTCTTCGACAGCATCCGCATCGAGCTGGAGGAGAGCGGCGTCACGGTCACGCAGGTGTTCCCCGGCTTCGTGGCCACCGAGATCCGCGAGCGCGCCTTCGGCCCCGACGGCCGCCCGCTGGGCGCGGGGAACAGCCCCGTGCGCGAGGGGCAGGTGATGACCGCCGAAGAGTGCGCCCGCCAGATCGTGGATGCCGCGGGAAAGCGGAAGCGCGAGCTGATCATGACGCTGCGCGGCAAGGTCGGCGCGAAGCTCAAGCTGATCGCCCCCGGCCTGGTGGACCGCATCGCGCGCAAGGCGATCGAGCAGGGGAAGTAAGGGTACGGCGTGCGAGGTGCGGGGTGCGAGGGTGCGAGGGTGCGAGGGTGCGAGGGTGCGAGGGTGCGAATTTTCGGGATTGCGCGCGGAAAGATGCGACTGAAGTCGCGGCTACAACGGCACACAGTCCGCCTTCGCGGACTTCGACGGGCGAAGATTTGGAGAGGCCGGTGACTCGCTATTAAAGGAAACTTGAATAGCGCGTGACGTTATTAAAGTTTGGAGCCTCAAACTTGAATAACGGGCTGGACCCGCAAACGGCGGCGGGGGGGGGGG
>DASWMA010000807.1:0-17253 GCA_036399995.1 Longimicrobium sp.
CCATCGCCGGGAAGACGCTGTTCGGCGCCGACGTGCAGGGCGAGGCCGACGAGATCGGCCGGGCGCTCACGGACATGCTGGAGGCGTTCAAGCGCCTCACCAACCCGCTGGGCCCGCTCCTCGACAAGCTCCCGCTCCCCACCACGCTGCGCGTCCGCCGCGCCTCGGAGCGGCTCGACCAGACCATCTACCGCATGGTCGCCCAGCGCCGCGCCAGCGGCGAAGACCGCGGCGACCTGCTGTCCATGCTGCTGGCCGCGCGCGACGAGGAGGGCGACGGCGGGGGGATGACCGACCTGCAGCTGCGCGACGAGGCGCTCACCCTTTTCCTGGCCGGCCACGAGACCACGGCCAACGCGCTGAGCTGGACCTGGCACCTGCTGGCGCAGAACCCGGATGCCGAAGCGCGGCTGCATGCCGAGCTGGGTGCCGCGCTCGCCGGCCGCGCGCCCACGCCAGACGACCTGCCGCGCCTGCCGTACACCCGCGCCGTGCTGGCCGAGTCGATGCGCGTGTACCCGCCGGCGTGGGCCATCGGCCGCGAGCCGCTGGAAGAGTTCGACGCCGGGGGATACCGCATCCGCGCGGGCACCGTCGTGCTGGTGAGCCCGTGGATCGTGCACCGCGACCCGCGGTGGTGGACGGAGCCCGAGCGCTTCGACCCGGACCGCTGGTCGCCCGAGCGCGAGGCCGAGCTCCCGCGCTTCGCCTACTTCCCGTTCGGCGGCGGCCCGCGCAAGTGCATCGGCGAGGGGTTCGCGTGGACGGAGGGGATCCTGGTGCTGGCCACGCTGGCCCAGCGCTGGACCCTGCGCCACGCCCCCGGCGCCGAGGTGGGCCGCCAGCCGCTGATCACGCTGCGGCCCACGGGGCTGCGGATGGTGCCCCAGGCGCGGTAGGGCAGCGCGTCGGCTCGCACTGAGAGGAGTCGGGGCGGCGCATGAGGGGGGAGGGGCGGATGAATCCGCTGCAACAACCACACGAAGTCCGCCTTCGCGGACTACCGGCATCCGCGCGGCCGCGGTGAGGGTGCACGGAACGCGGATCGCGGGGTATCCGCACGACACCTGCCGCCCGGCACTCCGCATCGGCTGCATCGAGAAGTCCGCGGAGGCGGACTGTGTGCCGTTGTAGCCGCGACTTCAGTCGCATCTTCGCCCCCGGGGGATCTACAAATTCTCCTTGCATCTGAATCGTATACAGTATACAATGCCTTCCATGGCTTCTGTCGCTCCCCTGCTCGGCCGCAACTTCGCGGAAATGCGCTGCCTGCGGTGCGGTTCGCTGCACCCGGCCAGCATCGACGCGTACCTGTGCCCCACGTGTGGCACGGGCGACGGCGGCGATGCCGGGATCCTCGACGCGGAGTACGACTACGATGCCGTGCGGGGGGAGCTGGAGCGCGGCCTCGACGGTGAGCGGCGCGGCGTCTTCCGCTGGGCGGCGATGCTGCCGGTGGCGGCGCCGGGCGCCGGGGCGCTGGCCGCCGGCGGCACGCCGCTGATCCCCGCGCCGCGGCTGGCCAGGCGGCTGGGGCTGCGCGAGCTGTGGCTGAAGGACGAATCGGCAAACCCCACGCGCTGCCTGAAGGACCGCGCCACCTCGGTGGCGCTCGCGATGGCCGGCGCGCGGGGGATGGACCGCCTCTTCTGCGCGTCGGCGGGCAACGCGGCGATCTCGCTGGCGGGCTTCTGCGCGCACGCGGGCGCCGAGTGCCACGTGTGGGTGCCCGCGCGCGTGAGCGACGAGCGGCTGGCGTGGCTGCGCCGCTTCGGCGCCACGGTGCACGTGTCGCCGGGCGACTACGACGCGGCCTTCGACCAGGCGGAGAGCGAAGGGCACCAGCGCGGGTGGTACTCGCGCAACTGCGCCTACAACCCCTTTCTGGTGGAGGGGAAGAAGACCGTGTCGTTCGAGATCGCCGAACAGCTCGGCCGCACCCCCGACCTGGTGGTGGCGCCGGTGGGCGACGGGTGCACGCTGGCCGGCGTCGGCAAGGGCTTCCGCGAGCTGCGCGAGGTGGGCCGCGCCGACGCCGTTCCGCGCCTGCTGGGCGTGCAGGCCGAGGGCGTGCAGCCGCTGGTCGCCCGCTTCCACGGCACCACGGATGCGCCGGAGGGCTCCACCCGCGCCGCGTCCATCGCCGTGCGGCGGCCGCGCAACGCCGCGCGGCTGCTGCGCGAGATGCGGACGGCGGGCGGTACGCTGCTGGCCGTTCCCGACGCGGAGACCGCCGCCGCCTCCGACCTCCTGGCGCGCGAGGCCGGCGTGGTGTGCGAGCTCACCTCCGCCACCGCGCTGGCCGGCCTCACCCGGCTGGCCGAGAGCGAGTCGCTGGAGGGGAAGACGGCCGTGATCGTGATCACCGGCGGCCGGATGGACTGACGGCCTCTCATCCCCCCGGCCCCTTCTCCCGAGCCGCAGGAGAAGGGGGAGAACCGCGACAGGACCTGTGTGCGGGCAGTTGAAGCCTCACGCAGTTTGTGAGGCTTCCTGTAGTTGTAGCTTGCGGCTTCAGCCGCCTTTCGCCGAGAGGCGTCCCGATGCACCCGGCCGCCTTTCGCCGACACCCGCCCCAATCTCTCCTGGAAACCACGATGAACGCCGACCGCGACTACTTCATCGCCACGCTCCAGCAGCTCGTGCGCATCAACTCCATCAACCCCGCGTTCGGCGATGGGACGAACGAGAGCAAGGTGGCCGACTGGGTGTGCGCCGAGATGGAGCGGCTGGGGATGACGGCGCGCCGCTTCGAGGCCGAGCCGGGGCGGGCGAGCGTGGTGGGCGTGCTGCCCGGCACCGGCGGCGGCCGCTCGCTGATGCTGTACGCGCACCACGACACCGTGGGCACCGAGGGGATGGAGGACCCGTTCAGCGGCGAGCTGCGCGACGGCAGGGTGTACGGCCGCGGGAGCTTCGACATGAAGGGGGGGCTGGCCGCCTGCCTGGCCGCGGTGAAGGCGCTGCGCGACGCGGGCGTGCGGCTGCCCGGCGACGTGCTGGTGGCCGCCGTGGCCGACGAAGAGGTGGCCAGCATCGGGATACAGGAGGTGCTGCGCCACGTGACCGCCAACGCCGCCATCGTCACCGAGCCCACCGACATGGCCGTGGGGCTGGCGCACAAGGGCTTCTGCTGGATGGAGGTGGAGACCTTCGGACGCGCCGCGCACGGGAGCCGGTACGACGAGGGGATCGACGCCAACCTGCGGATGGGGCGCTTCCTGGCCCGGCTCGACGCGCTGGAGCAGCGGCTGCGCACCAGCGAGCCGCACCCGCTGGTGGGGCCGCCTTCGGTGCACGCCGCCATGCTGCACGGCGGCACCGGCGCCAGCACCTATGCCGCCAGCTGCAAGCTCACCGTGGAGCGGCGGATGGTGCCCAGCGAAAGCGAGGAGGAGGTGGTGGGCCAGCTCCGCGCCATCGCCGACGAGCTCGCGGCCGAAGACCCCACCTTCCGCGCCGAGGTCCGCGCCACCCTCACCCGCGGCGGCTTCGAGGTGCCGGCCGACGCGCCGATCGTGCGCACGGTTCTGGACGCCGCCGCCGGGGTGCTGGGGCAGACGCCGCAGACGCGCGGCTTCGGCTTCTGGATGGACGCCGCGTTCCTGGCCGATGCCGGCATCGAGACGGTGGTGATCGGCGCCCGCGGCGACGGCGCCCACGCCGACGTGGAGTGGGCCAACGTGGAAAGCCACCTGCAGCTCACCGAGATCCTGGCACGCGCGGCGGTGGCGTACTGCGGCTGAAGAATCGGCTGGAGGATGCCGCCTGATCAGCGTGATCGTCCGGCATGATCCCGCCGTGCGTATCAGATCGGCTCACGCGGCCGGGATTCTTTCGCCGCGCGGCGGCGGGCGCCATCTTCCATCGATCCCCCTACAAACCGCTTACGTAGCTCCAACCGCCCAGGCCCGCCATGGAGCCCACGTTCATCGCGCTGGTCGGCGACCACGATCCCGACGTGGTGGCGCACCGCGCCGTGCCCAAGTCGCTCGGCCTCGCCACGCTCTCGCTGGGCCGCCCGGTGGACGCCGTGTGGGTGGGCACCGAGCGCGTGGCCGAGGATGAAGAGGAGGCGCTGGGGCACGTGGACGCGGTGTGGCTGGTGCCCGCGTCGCCGTACCGGAGCATGGAGGGCGCGCTGGCCGCCGTGCGCCGCGCCCGCGAGCGCGGGATGCCATTCCTGGGCACCTGCGGCGGCTTCCAGCACGCGGTGATCGAGTTCGCGCGCAACGTCTGCGGCATCGCCGACGCCGACCACGCCGAGACCAGCCCGCACGCCTCCGCCCTGCTGGTGGCGCCGCTGGCGTGCGCGCTGCGAGGTGGCCGGCCGCGTGCGCCTGGACGAGGGGACGAAGATCCGCGCCGCGTACGGCAGCGAGTGGATCGAAGAAGAGTACATGTGCGGCTACGGCCTGAACCCCGAGTTCCGCGCCGTGCTGGAGCAAAACGGGATGCGCCTCACCGGCTGGGACGCTGAGGGCGACGTGCGGTCGATGGAACTGCGCGATCACCCGTTCTTCATCGGCACGCTCTTCCAGCCCGAGCGCGCCGCCCTGCGCGATCACATGCCCCCGCTCGTCCGCGCGTTCGTGAAGGCCGCCACCTCCGTCCGCGCCACGGCACCGGCCTGAGCCCGTTCCCGGGGTTTCTATCCGATCGTACAGGCGACGTATACTCGCTCTCCCGCCGCCGCTCGCGCGATCACGGGGATGAAAGAAGCAGTGACCTCGGGTCGTTGAAGCCTCGCGCGGTTTGCGAGGCTTTTCGTCGTTGTTGCTGCGGCTTCAGCCGCCGGTGGACGATGCCTCATCCCGCGCCTCATTCCGCGGGTCACCGCATTGTACGACCGAATGCGCGGATCCGTATGACTCTGGCGCGCCGGCCAGCCGCGCGTAGCTTGGGGAAACCGCAGCTCCACATCTCCCCTCCCGCCCATCCTTCCCGCATGCAAACGACACCCGTGGCTCATCCGCCAGCCTCGTCATCCGCCGGTTCGACGGTAGCGGACGGGGACGGGCTGCCTCGCCGGCTGGGGGTGTGGAGCGCCGCCGCGGCCGCGGTGGGGCTCACCATCGGCAGCGGGATCTTCCGCGTGCCCGCCACGGTGGCGGCCGAGTCGGGGAGCGTGGGCGCCATCGCGCTGGTGTGGGTGCTGGGCGGCGTGATCACCCTCTGCGGTGCGCTCACCGTGGCCGAGCTGGCGGCGGCGTTCCCGCGCGCCGGCGGGATCTACGTCTATCTCCGCGAGGCGTACGGGCCGCTCGCCGCCTTCCTCTTCGGCTGGTCGTGGTTCTTCATCCGCTCGGCGGCGTCGGCGGGCACGGCGCTGGTGTTCGTGGCGTACCTGCGCACCTTCGTGCCGCTGGACGACCTGGGCCAGCGTCTCGCGGCGGTCGGGCTGATCGTGCTGGTGGGCGCGGCCAACTACCGATCGGTGCGCCTGGGCGCCGCCGTGCAGGACATGTCGACGCTCGCGAAGGTGCTGGCGATCCTGGTGGCGGCCGGGGCGATCTTCGCGCTGGGCGAGGCCCGGGGTGGCGCGCTGGCGGCACCGCCGACCTTCGCGCCGGCCGGGCTGGGCGGCCTGGGCGTGGCGCTGGTAGCCGCGCTCTTCGCCTACGACGGGTGGATCGCCGCCACACTGATCGCCGGCGAGGTGCGCGACCCGGGTCGGTCGCTGCCGCGGGCGCTGACGTGGGGCGCCGTGGTGGTGGTCGCCACCTACCTGGCCATCAACGCGGCGTACCTGTACGCCCTGCCGCTGGCGGACCTCGCCGCGTCGAAGGCGGTGGCGGTGGACGCAATGACCCGCGTGACCGGCGCGGGTGGCGCCGCCCTGATCGCCGCGCTGGTGATGCTCTCCACCTTCGGCGGGCTGAACGCGGGGCTGATGACCGGGCCGCGGGTGTACTACGCCATGGCCGAGGACGGCCTCTTCTTCCGACGGGTGGCGGCGGTGCACCCGCGCTTCGGCACGCCGCACGTGGCGGTGGCGCTGCTGGTGGTGCTCACCGTGCTGAACGCTTCGGTGCGGACCTTCGAGCAGCTCGCCGAGGCGTTCGTCCTTCTCCTCTACCCCTTCCTGGCGCTCACCGTGGCCGCGGTGTTCGTGCTGCGCCGCCGCCGCCCCGACCTGCCGCGCCCGTACCGCACGGCGGGGTACCCGGTCGTCCCCGCCATCTTCCTGGTGGGCACCGTGGCGATGATGCTGAACGCCCTTCTCGAGCGGCCGACCACCACGCTGCTCGGCGCGGCCATCGTGGCCGCCGGTGTCCCGATCTACTTCGTCTGGCGCTCCGCAGCGCGCAAAGAGGCGGGGCAGCCGGGTGCGTGAAGCACGCAGCGACTCCGCAGCAACCACGGAACGGCCGCCGGCGTGTGATGCGTCGGGCGGCCGTTTGATCACAGGGGACGTACTCGCTTCTCCGGATCGATCGTCTATCCGGGGGGATGAGGGTCACCCTTGCGCCCCTTCGCGCGGTTGTTGCAGCGTGTGCCGGGCGTCCCGATCCACCTGCCCCGAAAACCGCCACCGAGCCTGAGAATGACGCGATCCGCAGCTCCGCTCGCGCTCACCGCACCGCCCGTCGCCCGCCGTGGGTGCCATCACGCCGCCCCGTTCGCGGGCGGCCACGTGGGGTGGGGGTGAGGGGGATGGAGATCGTGCGGCTCAGCACCCGCCGGCGCGCCGAGATGGTGGACATCACCCGCCAGGTGCAGGACGTGGTGGAGCGCTCCGGCGTGCGCAGCGGGATCGTGGTGATCCAGTCGCTGCACACCACCGCGGGGATCACCGTCAACGAGAACGCCGACCCCGACGTGCAGCACGACCTGCTCGCCAAGCTCGAGCGGCTGGCGCCGCACCACGAGGAGTTCTACCGCCACGCCGAGGGGAACAGCGACAGCCACCTGAAGACGGCGTGGATGGGCCCCTCCGCCACCCTGATCGTCGATGAGGGCCGCGTGCTGCTGGGCAGGTGGCAGGGCGTGTACTTCTGCGAGTTCGACGGCCCGCGCGAGCGGCAGGTGGCCGTGCAGGCCGTCGGAGCGGAAGGGTAGGCGGCCGTGCAGATCCAGCCCTTGGCATCGATGCTCCGCCTTGTGGCGCGCGGGATCGCCTCGCGCCGCGGCGGCGAGGTGGTGCCCGAGGTGCCGCGCCGCAAGCCGGCGATCGAGCGCGTGCACCCCGGCGTCGACCCGGCGCTGCACGCCCGCTACCTGCGCGCCACGGCTGGCGAGGCGATCGAGGCGCTGGCCGGCCGCACGCTCTCCCCCGTCTTCCCCGCCACGTGGGAGACGGCGCAGACGCTGGAGCTGCTCTCCTCGCTCGACCAGCCGCTCCCGGCCGGCGGGGTGGTGCACGTGGAGGGCGAGCTGGTGCACCTTCGCCCGCTGGCGCTGGACGACCACGTGCGCTGCCGGGTAGAGCTGGAGCGCGCCGAGCGGGTGCGGAAGGGGATCCGGCTGACCGTGTCGGCCCGCAACTGGACGGCGGGCGGCCAGCTCTGCACCCAGAGCACCGCCGTGTTCCTGGCCCGCACCCGCACCCGGCACGAGGATGCAGCCGACGACGCCACGCCGCGCTCCACCACCCGCGACGAGGGCGACCCGCGCGGCGAGCCCCCCTCGCGGTGGGACGAGGTGGCGCGCTGGAACCTGCGCGGCGACGCGGGCCGCCGCTACGCGGCCGTGTCGGGCGACTGGAACCCGATCCACCTGTGGAGCGTCACCGCGCGCCCGTTCGGCTTCCGCCGGCCGATCCTGCACGGCTTCTGCACCCAGGCCATGGTGGCGCACGCGCTGATCCAGCACCGCCTGGGCGGCGACGCGGCGGCGCTCCGGCGGCTGCGCATCGCCTTCCGCGCGCCGCTGCCGCTTCCCGGCTTGGCGCGCCTGCTGGTGGGCGAGGGGATCGGCGTGCGCTGGTTCCGCGTGGCCGGCGACGAAGACATCGTCCACGCCGAAGGCACCTGGGCCGGCGGCACCCAGCCCCCCCGCCGCCTCACGCTGGTGAAGTAGGCGAATGGCGTCCGGCGAGACCAGCAGAAGCAGAAGGACCCGGGACGCGAGAGCCACAGCGGCTCCCCCGTTCCGGGTCCTTCCGTTTTCGCAGTGAAGCGGAGTAGAACGGAGAAACCGAGAACTGCGATGAAGTTCTCCGTTCCCTCCGTTCTACTCCGTTCCCTCCGTGTGACCCCCTTCAGCGATGCCGGTGCAGCATCGGATCCGCGGATCGCGATCAGACCCCGTGCTCGCGGTACAGCCGCAGCCGCAGCTCGGCGCGGTCGCCGAAGCGCTGCGCGGGCCAACTCTCGGCATACTGCGCCACCGCCATGGCGATCTGCCGCTTCACCTCGCGCCAGGGGGTGCGCCCGCGCCGCACCTCGCCGATCCACCACGCGGGAACCAGGTCGGCCAGCGCGAACAGGTCCACCGCGCGCTCGGCGGGCGACATGTACCCCTCGTTGGCCAGGAACACCGCGCCGTCCACGTCGCCGGCCAGCACGTGCCCCAGCTCGTGCCGCAGCGCGAACACGCGGTCGGTCTGCTCGGCACAGCGGTTGATCAGGATCGGGTACACCCCCCCGCAGCGCGGCAGCACCATGGCCACCGTGTCGCTCTGGAAGGCGAACGTCTCCACGTGGCACCCGGCCGCGTTCAGCAGCTCGGTGACCTGGTCGATGCGCACGGGCGAGAACGGCCCGGCGTACGCCGCCACCACGCCGCGCGCCTGCTCCACCAGGCGGCGGGCCGACTCCAGCACCCCATCGTCTTCACAGGCGACCATTCTCCACGCGCTCCTTCAGCTCGTACCACCAGTCGGGGAGCGCGCCGCGGGCGGTGAGCATGCGGCGCAGCCCCTCCAGCGCATCCAGCTTGCGCAGCCGCTCCTGCCCTGCGGGCGCCATCCCCTCCACGAAGCGGACCACTGCGTCCAGCGTGGCGAACAGGTCGCCGCCCTCCCCGTCGCCGCCCCCGGGCGACGCGGTCTCCCGCGTCTCCGTACCGCCCCCGCGCCCGGTGCGGATGTACTCGGCCGAGCCGCCGCACGCCTCGGCGATGCGCTCCAGCGTGTACGCGTGCGGAACCGAGCCGCCCGTTTCCCACCGGGCGATGGAGCCCGCGTGCACGCCCACGCGCGCCGCCAGCTCTTCACGCGTGAGCCCCCTGCGCTCGCGCAGGTCGCGGATGCGGTGCCCCACCGCCAGTCGATCGTTGGGTGCCATGAGCCCCGAAAATAAGCCGAAGAAACCGTTGACCGCAGCCGGCGCGGTGTGTAGATTGTTGTAAGTGTTAAGCGTTCTGGTGCCCGGTGTCAAACATTCCCGCACGACTCCGCAGGAGGTAAGCATGATGGCCGCTCCGGTTCCCGAGATCATCGAGCTTCGTCCCCGCCGCCGCGTGGTGGCGCGCCGCCCCGCCGCGCCGGCTGCTCCGGCCCCGGCCGCGCCCTGTGCCGAGCAGCTCCTGCGGCCGGCGGCGGTGTGCCCGCGCTGCGGAGCGCGGCCCGCCATGCGGGTCACCGGCGCCATGGTGCACGCCCTGAGCGGCCACCCCCACGAAGAGCGCGTGGGCACCTACCAGTGCCAGCGCCGCGGCTGCGGGGCCGTCTACGACCTGACCGCCGGCGCGTACCTGCAGGCGGCCGCGTAAGCGCACCCACCGAACACATCCCGAAAGATAACAGCAGCGGCGCCGGCGCGAAAGAACTCTGGTTCGCGCCGGCGCCCTCGTTCCGGAGCGAGCCGGCCCCGGCCGCGATCTGACTGAATGGCGGGATGGTGGCGATGCGGAATTCGCGGTCCTCCAGCGCGGACGCGATTTCGCGTTGCAACAGAGATCCAGAAGGGTGCCTGTCCGGCTTGTCAGATAAGTCTTGACGGTATTCGTGCGTGCGGTTAGGTTGACGCGCGAATCCCCGGCACACGCACCGAGCCGCACCCGCGCAGCCCGCGCAGCCCGCGCACCGTTCAGCCGTTGCTCCGCCGCACCACACGCATTTCCACGGCATTTCCGCCGCACGACAGACTTCCAGAACCGAAACCGATCCGGCGCCGTCAGGCCGGTTTGCCGCCCACCGCGTGGGCGGATCGTGAATGCCCATGCGTGGGGGGCAGAACCAGGGTCCCACGCTCGATCAACCGTATCCATTGGGAGTACCGCATGCGCCAGACCGGCACCGTGAAGTGGTTCAACGACGCGAAGGGCTTCGGGTTCATCACCCCGGAAGACGGCGGCAAGGACTGCTTCGTTCACTATTCCGCCATCCAGGGCTCCGGCTTCCGTTCGCTGGCCGAGGGTGACAAAGTCGCCTATGACCTGGTGGACAGCGCCAAGGGCCCCGCGGCCGAGAACGTGGAGCGCGTCGGCGGCTGACGTCTGCGCACGCGAATCGTGGAACGCGCCGCCCGGCCATGAGGCCGGGCGGCGCGTTCCACGAGAAGGTGCGAAGGTGCGAAGGTGCGAAGGTGAAGGTGCGAAGGTGCGAAGGTGCGAAACAGCTCTTGTGACCTCTAGCGTGGGGGAGAGCGATGCCGATCAGACAGTTCGAAGAACTCGAGGTGTGGCGTGTCGCGAAGGATCTTGCGATCCGGATCTACAAAGTCACGGCGAGCGGTGCGTTCAGCCGTGACTTTGGCCTGCGGGATCAGATCCGCAGGGCAGCGGTTTCGGCCATGTCGAATATCGCGGAAGGCTTCGACCGATACAGCCGCAAAGAGTTCCGGCAGTTCCTCTCGATTGCACGTGGCTCTGCATCCGAGGTCCGTAGCCAACTGCACCTCGCATACGAACTCGGTTACGTCAGCAAATCTGATTTTGACGACCTGGTCGAGATATGCTGGCGAGTCACCCGGATGCCAGGTGCGCTTCGCGACAAGCTCGGAGCGACACGATAACGCACCCCGCACCTTCGCACCTTCGCACCTTCGCACCTTAGAACTCGCCGATGAACCCGATCTCCGGCTTCAGCTCGTGCCCGAGCTCGCGCTGGACGGTCGTCTGAGCGAGGTCGATCAGCTCGCGGATGTCCCGGGCGGTGGCGCCGCCCAGGTTCACCATGATGTTGGCGTGGCGGTGGAAGATCTGCGCGCGGCCGCTGTGGTGCACGTGGCCCTTGAGGCCGCACTGGTCGATCAACCGGCCCGCGCCGATGCCTTCCAGCTTCTGGAAGATCGAGCCGGCGCTGGGGTACAGCCACAGGTCGGGGTGGCGGTCGTCGCGCCACTGCAGGTTCTCGCGGATGATGCCGCGCAGCTCGTGCTCGTCGGCCGGGTCCAGGCGAAAGGTCACGTCCAGCACCACGTCCTTCCGGTCGTGCAGCACGCTGTAGTCGTAGCCGAACTGGAAGTAGTCGTGGTCCACCGTGCGCACCTCGCCTTCCTCGCTCAGGATGGTGGCGCTCTCCACCACCTCCTCGATGAACATCGTCCGCTCGCGCTCGGGCGGCGGCGACAGGAAGTGCAGGTTCTGCCAGATGGCCCCGCCCACCGTGCTGGGGATCCCCACGTAGTGGTGCAGCCCGCCCAGCCCGCGGCCCACGGTGAACTGGATGAGGTCGGGGTACGTGGTGGCCCCCGAGCCGGCGCGCACCCGCACCTCGTCCAGCGCCTCGATCTCGTTCACCTCGTTGCGGATCACCAGCCCGCGAAAGCCGCCGTCGCCCACCAGGATGTTGGCGCCCAGCCCCAGCAGGAAGAACGGGATCTCCAGCTCGCGTGCGGCGGTCACCGCGTCGGCAAGGTCCCGCGGGGTGCGCGCGCGGTACAGCAGGTCGGCCGGGCCGCCGATCTTGAAGGTGGTGTAGGGCGCCAGCGGAACCGAGCGCTCCAGGTGCGCCGGGTTCAGCCGCGCCTCCAGCTCGGTCACGGAAAGGTCGATGGTGTTCGCCTGGGGCATGCCGCTCTCGGAAAGGACGGGTTCGGGGCCGCTCACCGGCGCCCCACTCTGCTCGCGGGGCGGCGGTTCGCAAGGCCGGTGCCCGGGTTTACGCTGGCGCCGCCGCGCGGTTAGATTCCCGGCCGCGCCGCCGGCATCTGGCCGCCCATCCGTTCGCATCCGCGCGAGACCTCCCGCGCCGCACGCATACCGCACCCGCAGCTCCGCATCACCGATGAACACCATAGCCGCATCGCCGCCGCGCGTGTCGCGCACCGGGCCGCTCGCCTGGGTGCTGCTGGCGCAGGCCGCCGCCCTGGTCTCGCTCGTCCCCTGGACGCTGGTGGCGGGCTTCTCGTTCCTTTCGTTCGACCGGGGCGTGGCCGAATCGGCGCTGCTCCCGGCGCCGCTCCTGTTCGCGCTCTGGGCCTACCCGCTCCTCCCCCTCGCCTGCGCGGTGGCCACGTGGCGCGCCTGGCGCCGCGGCGACGTGCCCCGAGCCGTGCGCTGGAGCGGCGTGGAACTGCTGGCGGCCCTGGTGGTGCTGGCCTTCGTCTGGTTCGTGGCCTCGCCCGTGGGCTGAGCAGAGGGCAAGATCGATCGAACACGCGAGGCGGGCTCGAAGGGTGGAGCCCGCCTCGCGTATTTATCTCGTCCAGCCTGCATCGTGCCCGGGGAAGATCGAGACTTTTACGGGGAGTCAGGGGGAGGGAAAGGGAGAAGGGGAGAACTGCGATGAAGTTCTCCGTGTACTCCCCTTTACTCCCTTTCCTCTGCGTGAAAGTCGAAGCCGGTCCATCTCCGCCGGATCTCCTACCGAACGAAGCTTCGCAATCCGGTATCAGCCGCCGTCCAGCGCCGCCAGCAGCTTCTCGTGGATCCCGCCGAAGCCGCCGTTCGACATCACCAGCACCACCTCGCCGTTGGTGAGCCGCGGCGCCAGGTGCGCCACGATGTCGTCGGGCTGGGGGATGAACCACGCCTCCTTCCCCAGGCCGCGCAGGTGGTCCACCATCTCGTTGGGGTTCAGCGCCGTCTCGGCCGTGTAGCGCTCGGGGTGGAACAGCCCGGCCAGGACGATCTGGTCGGCCCCGGCGAAGGCGCGCTGGTACGGGTCCTGGAATTCGCGCCGCTGCGCCGTGTAGCTGCGCGGCTCGAAGATCGCCACCAGCGGCCGCCCGCCGTAGCGCTGCCGCACCGCGTCGATCGTCTCCCGCACGGCGGTGGGGTGGTGCGCGAAGTCGTCGATCACCGTCACGCCGCGCGCCTCGCCGCGCACCTCCATCCGCCGCTTGACGCTGCGGAAGGTGCGCAGCCCCTCGCGCACGCCGTCGCGGTCGGCGCCGATGAACTCGGCGGTGGCGATCACCGCCAGGCAGTTGCGCACGTTGAACGCGCCGGTCAGCGGGGTCACCACGTCACCCCAGCGCTCCCCCGCGCGTTCTACCGTGAACCGGGTGCCCTCGGGGCCGAACTCCACCGCGCCCGCGGTCCACACCGGGTGGCCCTCGCCGGCGACGGACGGGTCGCCGTAGGCGAAGCTCTCCACGGGCGAGAAGGCCTTCGGCGCCAGCTCGCGGGTGATCGGCGAATCCCACCCGGCCACCAGGGCGCCGTTGCGCGGGACAAGGTTGATGAAGCGCGAGAAGGCGAAGCGGTACGCCTCCTCGTCGCGGTAGATGTCGGCGTGGTCGAACTCGATGTTGTTCACCAGCCCCACGTAGGGAAGGTAGTGCCACATCTTGGGGCCCTTGTCGAAATACGCCGTGTCGTACTCGTCGGCCTCGATCACGAACCACTCGCTGTCGGTGAGCCGGTGGTTGGTGCCGAAGTTCTCGGCCACCCCGCCGATCAGGAAGCTGGGGTTGAGCCCGGCGCACTCCAGCGCCCAGGCCAGCAGCGAGGTGGTGGTGGTCTTCCCGTGCGTGCCCGCCACCGCCAGCGGCTTGCGGGTGCGCAGGAACTCCTCCTTCACCGTGCCGGCGGCCGAGGTGTAGGGGATGCGCTGGTCGAGCACCGCCTCGAGCTCGGCGTTCCCGCGCGAGATGGCGTTGCCCACGATCACCCGGTCGGGCACGGGGCTCAGGTTCTCGGGGCGATACCCCACCGCGTACTCGATCCCCATCTCGCGCAGCTGGTCGCTCATGGGGGGGTACACGTTCTCGTCCGAGCCGGTCACCCGGTGCCCGGCGGCGCGCAGCAGCCCGGCCAGCGACGCCATGGCCGTTCCGGCGATCCCGATCAGGTGGTAGTGGATGGGCGCGGAGGTCCGCACGGTGGCGCGAGTCTGGGTCATCTACGGCTTCGGGCTTGCGAGGGGAAACACGTGAGCTGCGGCCGGCCGGCGGCCGCGACGGCTGGGCGGGGGACTGCGAAGTACGTGCCCGGGCTCGGGTTCAGCCGCGGCGCGCCCGGTGGTATATTACTGGTGGACGACCATCCGCCGACACTCATCACCCTCGTTGAAGGGACCCGACCTTGAAGCTGAAGACCCTGTTCGCCGTTGCCGCCGTCGCCGTGCTCGCGGGCTGCGTGGGCGACACCACCGGCTCGAACGACATCGTGATCCCGCCGATGACGGCGCTCCCCGCCGGCACCGACACCGTGACCGCCACCAACGGGCTCAAGTACGCCGAGATCACCGTGGGCACCGGCACCGTGGCCGAGGCCAACGACCAGGTGGCCGTGCACTACACCGGCTGGCTGGCCAACGGCACCGGCTTCGACACCTCCGTCGGCTTCCAGCCGCTCGCCTTCACCCTGGGGCAGAACCTCTTCCTCAAGGGGTTCGAGCAGGGGATCATCGGGATGAAGGTGGGCGGGAAGCGCCGCGTGATCATCCCCCCCTCGCTGGGCTACGGCGCGGTGGAGGTGCGTGACGAGCGCGGCCGGGTGGTGATCCCCGCCAACTCCACGCTGGTGTTCGACATCTCGCTCGTGGCCGTGGCCAACTGACGGATGAGCGAAGACGGGGTGCTGGAGGTGAACGAGTCGCTGTGGATCCCCCGGGCGGAGCTGGCGTACCGCGCCACCCGCTCGGGGGGCCCCGGCGGGCAGCACGTGAACACGTCGTCCACCCGGGTGGAGGTGGCGTGGGACGTGGGGCAGTCGCCCAGCCTGAACGACGAGCAGCGCGCGCGCCTGCGCGAAAAGCTGGCGAACCGGATCAACGCCGAGGGCGTGCTGCTGCTGACCGCCAGCGACCACCGCAGCCAGCACCAGAACAAGGAGGCCGCCACCGGCCGCCTGGTGGAGCTGGTGCGCCAGGCGCTGGTGATCCCCAAGGCCCGCAAGAAGACCCGCCCTCCCCGCGCGTCGCGCGAGGCGCGCCTCCACGCCAAGAAGCGCCGCTCCGAGATCAAGCGCCTGCGAGGGTCGCTCGAGGACTGACGTGAGGTACGGAGGTACGGAGGTACGGAGGTACGGAGGTACGGAGGTACGGACGGGGCTCGATCACCAGGCGTGATCGAGCCCCGTCGTCCTGCATGCGGCCGGCCCGGCGCCGGGGCCGCACCTTCGCACGCCGCACCCGAAAATGCGCGAGCCCCCGCCGTACTTCCGGCGGGGGCTCGCGTGCGTTGCGCGCAGCCGTCAGACGTGACTGCGGCGTCCCACGATCAGGCGGTAGATGCCGAGCAGGATCAGCGCGCCCACGATGGAGCCGATGATGCCCACGCGGTTGTCCGCGCCGCCGAACAGGAAGCCGCCCAGCAGGGAGCCCGCGATACCCAGCAGGATGGTCACGATGATCCCGCCCGGGTCGCGCCCCGGCATGATCAGCTTGGCGAGAGCGCCCGCGATCAAGCCGACAATGATCATCCCGATGATACCCATACGTGCCTCCGAGCGATTCGTTGTTTCCGCCCCGGCAGGGCCTTCGCCGCCGCCGTCGGGCCCGGTCTAACGCAAATGGGGTGCCGAACTTATCTTCGGTTCGCGCAACCGCTTGGCTACAGAGGGTGCGAAGGTGCGGCGTGCGAAGGTGCGAGGGTCCGGCCCGACTTCATGCGCCGTCGCCGACGAGCGATGCACCGCGCCGGCCGCGAGCGAGGCGAGCCGGGTCCTGTTTCGGCTGTTTCGGGGGAGGGACAGGCGCGCAGCGCCAGGGAGAGGCCGGCGGCGGCGCGGCCCGATCCGCACCCTCGCACCCGGCACCTCCGTACCCCCGCACCCCCGTACCTCCGCACCGCCCGAGGCTGGTCCAAAGCTTGCGCCCCCGGCGCGGCATGGAACCATCGACCAAGAACGAACGGCGCAGCGGCAAGGACCGCAGGCGCGGCGGCTTCGGCGGGCGCCCCGGCCTGGGGATGGGCCCGCTCCTGTTCGCCTTTCTGGGGCTCATCGCGCTGACCATGCTGTGGAGCGGCAGCCAGCGCAGCGGCCGCATCGAGTACAGCGAGCTGAAGAACCGCGTGGCCGGCGGCCAGGTGGAGCGCGTCCGCATCGGCCCCACCTCCATCACCGCCATCCCCCGCCCGGGGATCCGCGACAGCGCGGGGGTGCGCGAGTGGAGCGCCACCCGCCCCGGGATGGAGGACAACACCTTCATCCCCCTGCTGGAGCGCCACCGCGTGCGCTACGAGGGGGTCGAGGAAGGGCGGATGTGGGGGGTGCTGGCCTGGTTCCTCCCCATCATCCTGATCCTGGTGTTCTGGTCGTTCATGATGCGGCGGATGAACCCCACGCAGGGCGTGCTGACCGTGGGGAAGAGCCGCGCGCGCATCGTGGGCGAAGAGGGCACCGGCGTCACCTTCGACGACGTGGCCGGGGTGGACGAGGCGCGGCAGGAGACCCACGAGGTGGTGGAGTTCCTGCGCAACCCCGAGAAGTTCGCCAAGCTGGGCGCCAAGATCCCCAAGGGCGTGCTGCTGGTGGGCCCCCCGGGAACGGGGAAGACGCTGCTGGCGCGCGCGGTGGCCGGCGAGGCGGGGGTCACCTTCTTCCAGCTCAGCGGCGCCGAGTTCGTGGAGATGTTCGTGGGCGTGGGCGCGGCCCGCGTGCGCGACCTGTTCGCCCAGGCCAAGGCCCAGGCCCCCTGCATCATCTTCATCGACGAGCTCGACGCGCTGGGGAAGGCGCGCAACCCCGGCGGCGTGCTGGGCGGCAACGACGAGCGCGAGCAGACGCTGAACCAGCTCCTGGTGGAGATGGACGGCTTCGACCCGCGCATGGCCGTGATCATCATGGCCGCCACCAACCGTCCCGAGATCCTGGACCCCGCGCTGCTGCGCCCCGGCCGCTTCGACCGCCAGATCCTGGTGGACCGCCCCGACGTGAAGGGCCGGCTCGACATCCTGCGCATCCACGCGCGCGGCGTGTCGCTGGCCGAGAACGTGGAGCTGGAGCGCATCGCCCGGCGCACCCCCGGCTTCG
>DASWMA010000808.1:0-11062 GCA_036399995.1 Longimicrobium sp.
CGCGGCCGTCGCCAGCGCGGTGGCGGTGAAGGTGGCGGTCAGCGCGCCGGCCCGGGCCGTCAGCGACTGGGTTCCCGGCGCCGGGCCCAGCGTCCAGCGCGCGTAGGCGTACCCCGGCAGCGGGTTGGGCGGGGTGTGCGCCTGCACGGTGCCGCCGCCGCCGGCCACCGTCCACGTGACGGGCACGCCGGGGACCGGCCCGGCCTGCCCGTCCAGCCGCACCGCCACGTCGACGACCGTCCCCGCCGCCCCGACCCTCGCGTCGCCGGCGGTCTTCTGCAGCACGGTGCCCACCAGCGCGGTGAACACCACCTGACCCACGCCCTGCACCGAGGCGGCGGCGTTCTCGGTGCTGCGCGAGCCGTCGCCCAGCGTCCATACCGGCGCCGCGGCGACCCCCTGCGCGCTGGTGGTGCTGGTGGGCTGCGCGAAGGTGCCGTTGCCGGCGCCCACGAACCAGCTCACCGTCACCCCCGGCACCGGGTTGCCGTGCGCGTCGGTCACCCGCACGGCCAGCGGGTGCGCCACCGGGCCGCCCGTGGCGCCGGCGGTCTGCGTCCGGCCGTCCACCGCCTCGATGATCGCCGGGGTGCCGGGGGTGACCGTGGCGGTGAAGGTCGCGAACACCAGCGCCTGGCCGGTGGACGAATCCACGGCGCGCGCCTCCAGCGTCTGCGGCGACCCCACCACCTTCCCCACCGTCCAGCGCTCCTGCGCCACCCCCTCGTCATTGGTGAGGGCGGTGCCGGCGAACACGCTGCCGCCGCCGGCGGTCACCACGAAGTTCACCACCTGCCCCTTCACCGCGCGCCCCTTGGCGTCGGTCACCTTCACCACCACCGGCTGGGGCAGCTCGGCGCCGGGAGCGCCGGCCTGCGCGTTGCCGCCCACCAGGTCCATCCGGGCGGCCGGGCCGGGGCGCGAGCCGGTGGAGTCGCTGCAGGCGGACAGCGCGACCAGCAGCGCGGCGCTCGCCGCGAAGAGGGAAGGATGAAGGGCCAGGCGATGCATGGTCGGGCTTCGGTGAAGGGTTCGCGGAGAGCCGCCGGGGCGGGGCTCCCAGCCGTGCTGGTGGAGGACGTCCGGCCCGCCCGGGCGCGGCACCGCTCGCAGCGCCGCCCCGAGGGGGACGAAGCCGCCGGGCCGGGAGCGCCCGTCCGGCGGCTTCGTCGCAAGAGGCGTCGCTACGGCCGCAGCTCGCTCACCGAGCCGCCCAGGAGGGCGAGGAAGCGGTCGCCCCTCCAGACCACCCGTTCCCTCTCGGTGTCGCCGGGGATGAAGGCGACCGGCCCCAGGTCCACGAGATTGCCGCCGGCGGTTCTCATCCGGTACGTGGCGGCGGGGGCGTCGAAGGTCACCCAGATCACGCTCCCGGTGGGCGAGAGCGCCGAGAGCTCGCCGGCGGTGCCCTGGGGCGCCGCCTGGCTGCGCGCGCCGCCCGGCGCGCGCACTCCCACGCCGCCGTTCGCGAGCCACGCCGTCCACCCGCCTTCCACCAGGATCCCCCAGGGGGCGCCGGTGCGCCCGATGGGGAAGGTGAAGAGCTGCTCTTCACCGCCGGCGGTCACCAGCCACCCCGACACGTTGCTGGGCGACAGACCGCTCGGGTTCAGGAGCGTGTACGCGACGTTCACCCCGTCGGCGAACACGAAGTACACGAGGTTGCTGGTTCCACTCCCCTGGGTGGCCAGCGTGGTCTGGCTTCCCCCCAGGTCGCGGACGATCGTGTGCGACCCCACGGCGAAGACCGCCTCGCCGTTGGGCGCGATGTCGTGCGGCCCGCCCGAGGTGCGCACGATCTGGTCGGTGACGCCGGTGGCCAGGTTGCGCCGGAAGAACCGCGTACCGTTGCTCCCCACCCAGAGCGCCCAGTCGCCGTCCGCCACCGGGGCGGTGCCCGCGTATTCGCCCAGCAGCGACAGCGTTCCCGCCCGCCACTCGAACACGTTGGCGGTGGTGCGTGAAAAGGTCCACAGCAGCACCGCGCCGTTCGCGATGTGCCCGCCGGTCACCAGCAGCCCGCCCGCGGTGTCGGCCTTGATCACCACGTCGCCGCCGCCGGGGAGCGACCGCAGCTTGATCCGCCGCTGGCCGCCGCTGCTGTCCACCCACACCACCTGGCTGGCCGTGGCGTCGAGCACGCGCCCGGGAACCTGTGCCACGGGCACGCGCGTGCCGGCGCCGATCGCGGTGGCGCTGAAGGTGGCGCTCAGCGCGCCGGCCCCTGCCGTCAGCGTCTGCGTGCCCCCCGCGGGCCCCAGCGTCCAGCGCGCGTAGGCGTACCCCTCCTGCGGGCTCGCCGGGGTGTATGCCTCCACGCTGCCGCCGCCGCCGGCCACCGTCCACGTGACCGGCACGCCGGGGATCGATCCGGTGGGGCCGGCCAGCCGCACCGCCACGGGGATCACCGTGCCGCTCCCCGCGGTCAACCCGTCGCCGGCGGTCTTCTGCAGCACGGTGGCCACCCGCGCGGTGAACACCACGGTGCTCAGCCCCTGCACGGTGGCGCTCGCGTTCTCGGTGCCGAGCGAGCCGTCGCCCAGCGTCCAGACCGGCGCCGCGGCGACCCCCTGCGCGCTGGTGGTGCTGGTGGGCTGCGCGAAGGTGCCGTTGCCGGCATCCACGCGCCAGCTCACCGTCACTCCCGGCACCGGGTTGCCGTGCGCGTCGGTCACCAGAACCGCCAGCGGGTGCGCCACCGGGCCGCCCGTGGCGCCGGCGGTCTGCGTCCGGCCGTCCACCGCCGCGACGTTCGCCGGGGTGCCGGAGGTGACCGCGGCGGTGAAGGTCGCGAACACCAGCGCCTGGCCGGTGGACGAGTCCACCGCGCGCGCCTCCAGCGTCTGCGGCGCCCCCGCCACCTTCCCCACCGTCCAGCGCTCCTGCGCCACCCCGTCGTCGTTGGTGAGGGCGGTGCCGGCGAACACGGTGCCGCCGCCGGCGGTCACCACGAAGTTCACCACCTGCCCCTCCACCGCGCGCCCCTTGGCGTCGGTCACCTTCACCACCACCGGCTGCGGCAGCTCGGCGCCGGGAGTGCCGGTCTGCGCGTTGCCGCCCACCAGGTCCATCCGGGCGGCCGGGCCCGCGCGCGAGCCGGTGGAGTCCTTGCAGGCCGACAGCGCGGCGAGCGCGAGGAGGGAAAGCAGGGTGAAACGACGCATGCTCACGTTCCTTGAATGAGTTCGGTGGTGGGCACAGGCAGCCCGTTCAGCTGCGCCTTGCAACTGCGCAGTCCGCGCCCGCTCCTGGTGGCCGCACGGTTCCGCCCGCTCCGGCCAGGCCCGGTCTCTCCTGCACGACGTGCACGACGTGCCGTTGCCGCTCTGGGCGGCATTCCGCGGAGCGGCCGGTGGTGGTTCCCGTGCGACGTTCCGCTACGGCGTGATCTCTTCCACCCTGCCGTCGGTGATCAGCAGGAACCGGCCGTCGCGCACGATGACCCGGCCGAACGGCGGCGGGCCGGCGTGCGACACCTCGCCCGTGGGCGACACCACGAACAGCTGCGAGGGCGAGCCGCTGCTGTACAGCACCGTGCCGTCGGGCGTCAGCCCGTACAGGTTGCCCGGCGCCGCGTCGGAATCAAGGCGCTGCACCGCGCCCCCGGGCGAGCGGCGATACACCTGCCCGATGGATCCGTACGCGATCCACCCGCCCGCGAAGCGGTACACCACTCCCCCGCCACCGCTGCGGGACCCGGGCGCGCCATGCAGGACCACGTCGCCGCCGGGCTGGTCGAGCACCACGTTCGAGAAGCCTGAGATGCCTCCGAAGTTCTCGTAGCCCACGTGGATTCCGTCGGTCACCACCGCGACCGGGAAGAGGGAGAAGTGCCCTGTGTTGACGGGGCCCAGCGGCGTGGTGGTGCCGTTCGCGTACAGATAGGGGTCCTGGTTGACGAAGTAGGCCACGTCTCCGTCGGGGCCGACGTCCACCAGCCGCGCGCCGACGTCCAGGAAGGTGGAGGTTCCGTTCGCCAGGTCGCGGCGCTCGATCGTGCCCTGCTCGATCCACGCCCCCCAGCTCCCCTCGAAGCTCGGCGCACCGGTCAGGGCGCCCAGGTGCGCAAGGGTGCCGCCGCGCCACTCGAACCAGTTGCTCGCCGAGCCCGACACCATCGCGCCGCCGGGGAAGAGGTACCCCGCAAGGCCCGTGAAGCCGCTGGCCGAAGAGTCGGCCTTGATCACCACGTCGGCACCGGTGGCCAGGGTGCGGATCTTCACCTGGCGGACCGTGGCCGAGTCGAGCCAGAGCACCCGGTCGCGCGTGGCGTCGAGCACGCGCCCCGGCACCTGCGCGATCTGCGTGCGCGGGGCGGCGCGGATGGCCGTGGCGGTGAAGGTGCTGGTCACCGTTCCCGCGCGGGCGGTCAGCGTCTGCGTGCCCAGCGTGGGCCCCAGCGTCCAGCGCGCGTAGGCGTAGCCCTCGATGGGGCTGGCCGGCGTGTATCCCTGCACGCTGCCGCCGCCGCTGGCCACCGTCCACGTGATGGGCACGCCGGGGATCGACCCGGTCTGCCCCGCCAGCCGCACCGTCACCTCCACCACCGAGCCCGGCGACCCGATCTTTCCGTCGCCGGCGATCCTGATCAGCTCGTTCCCCACCCGGGCGGTGAAGACCACGGTGTTCAGCCCCTGAACGGTGGCGCCCGCGTTCTCGGTGCCGCGCGAGCCGTCGCCCAGCGTCCACACCGGCGCCGCTGCGATCCCCTGCGCGTTGGTGGTGCTGGTGGGCTGGGCGAAGGTGCCGTTGCCGGAGCCCACGAACCAGCTCACCGTCACCCCCGGCACCGGGTTCCCGTGCGCGTCGGTCACTCGTACGGCCAGCGGGTCCATCACCGGGCCGCCCGTGGCACCCACCGTCTCGGTGCGGCCCACCGCGGCCACGTTCGCCGGGGCGCCGGGGGTGACCGTGGCGGTGAACGCGGCGGTCAGCGGCTGCCCGGTGGACGGGTTCACCACCCGCGCCTCCACCGCGTGCGTGCCCCCGGCCTGGGCGCCCAGCGTCCACTGGTTCTGCGTGACCCCGTCCGCGTCGGTGGTGGTGGTGGCGGCGAACAGCGTTCCGCCCCCCGCGGTCACCACCCAGGTGACGGCGTGCCCTTCCACCGGCCGGCCGCGCGCGTCGGTCACGCGAACCACCAGCGGGTTGGGCACCGGCTGCTGCGGCGCGGCCTGCTGGCCGCTCCCCGACGCCACGGCCACCGACGCGGGCGGCCCCGCCTTGTCGCCGGTGGGCGAGTCGCACCCCGGCAGCGCGGCAAGCGCGAGGAGGGGAAGGAGAAGGGCCAGGTGGCGCATCGTCAAAAGCTCCAGAGGTCGTGGGTGGGAGCGCGGAGACGGGCCCCCGGGCCCGGAGGCCGGGGTGTCCGGCTTCTCACGGTCGATGCGCGTCGGCGCATTCATCGGAAAACGGCTACGTCGCCGACAGCTCGTATACGTTGCCGCCCGAGAGCAGCAGGAACTTGCCGCCGCGGTACACCACGCGATCCGACGCGGCGGCTTCACCCACGGCGGCGCCCGGCATCCCCGGCGGCGCCACGTAGCGCGCGCCGCCAGGGCTGGAGCTGTACACCATCGTGCCGTCGGGGCCGATCGCCTCCACGAACCCCACCGGCTGCACCGGCTCCACCACCCCTGCCGGCGAGCGGCGGAGCGTTCTGAAGGTCACGCCCGGGCTGGAGTAGCCCGCCCATCCCCCGGCGAGCTCCACCGTCGGGTGGGTGCCGCGCGAGCTGACGCCCAGGCCGACGCTGCCGCCCCCGGGCGGCACCAGAACCACCACCATCCCGCTGGCGTTCTCGGTGACGTAGACCACGTTCACGCCGTCGGTACGCGCCCCGGCGCGCTGGCTGGTCACCAGCGTGGTGGTGCCGTTGCGGTACCGCCAGACTCCGTCCGACCGGCTGTAGACCACGTCGCCGTTGGGGCCCGCGCCGGGGTTCGAGGCACTCTGGTCGTCCACCACCACGGTGGTGCCGGCCGCCAGGTCGCGCCGGTATACCGTGCCCGCATACCCCCACGCCGCCCAGTTTCCACTCACCGACGGCACCTGCGGCCTCATCACCGGGTACGGATCGTAGTCGATGGGCCCCAGCCACGTTCGTGTTCCCGCGCGCCACTCCCACAGCGTGTAGTGGGCGCCACCGCCGACCGCGAGCCTGTGAACCACCAGCGCGCCGCCCGTGAACAGCGCCCCCGCCAGCGGCCTCCCGCTGGTGTCGGCGGGCGAGACGGTGACGTCGGAGCCGGTGCCGCGGTCGCGGATCTTCATCGCCACCGCGGTGGCGGTCGAGTCGAGCCAGAGCACGCGCCCGGCGTCGGCGTCCAGAACGCGCCCGGGGAGCTGCGCCACCAGGGTGCGGGTGCCGGTGCCGGCCACCAGCGCGGTGAAGGTGGTGGAGAGGCTTCCCGACGAGACCGTGAGCGTCTGCGGGCCCGGGCCGCCCAGCGTCCAGTTGGCAAACCCGTCGCCGATCTCGGGGATGGCGTTGGTCTGCGTCGAGGCGAAGGTCAGGGTTCCCCCGCCGGTGACCTGCCAGGTGAGCGGCAGATTGCCGATCGCCCCCGAGGGGCCGGTGGCGCGCACCCGCACGGTCACCAGCATCCCGGGCCCGCCCGACTGCCCGTCGCCGGCGAGCCTGGTGAGGGTGGTGGCGGTGTACGCCCTGAAGGCGATGTTCGCCGTTCCCAGGGTGGCCTGGGCGCTCTGCGTGGCCGCGGCGCCCGTCCCCAGCACCCACTGCGTGCGCGCGCGGCCGTCGGCGTCGGTCGTGGTGGCCGAGGTGACGGTCCCGCCGCCCGAGGTGACCGCCCAGGTCACCTGCGCGCCGGGGACGGGGTTGCCGTAGGTGTCGCGCACCTCCACGGCGAACGGGTCTTCCACCGGCGAGCCCGGCACCCCGGCCACGTCGGTGTCGCCGAAGGCCTGGAAGCTCGCCGGGGCCCCGGGGCTCGCGGTGGCGGTGAAGGTCGCGAACACCAGCGCCTGCCCGGTGGACGAGTCGACCGCGCGCGCCTCCAGCGTCTGCGGCGACCCCGCCGTCTTCCCCAGCGTCCAGCGCTCCTGGGCCATCCCGTCGTCGTTGGTGAGGGCGGTGCCGGCGAACACGGTGCCGCCGCCGGCGGTCACCACGAAGTTCACCACCTGCCCCTTCACCGCGCGTCCCTTGGCGTCGGTCACCTTCACCACCACCGGCTGCGGCAGCTCGGCGCCCACGGTGCCGGTCTGCGCGCTGCCGCCCACCACGTCCATCCGGGCGGCGGGGCCCGCGCGCGAGCCGGTGGAGTCGCTGCAGGCGGAGAGCGCGGCCGCGGCGATCACCAGCACGGTGGAAACGGATCGGAGGGAGCGAAGCGTCATGGTCTTCTGACCGCGTTCGGGTCGTGGATGGCCCGCTCCCCTCGCGGGGCGAACGGCTGCCTCTGGAGGGTCGGCGCGTGGGGCGCCGCCGGCGAGGGGAAACGACCGCGGGAGCCGTGGGGACGGTATCGACTCGTCCTGCCGGGCGGGGGATCGGAACCCCCCGCGTCGCTGGAAATCTCTGGCAATACCGGCGCCGCCTCCATCCCCCGTCCGTGAGCGGCCTTTGCGAGCCGTCGCAACAGCCGTGGGCACACGCCGCCGGGGCCGTAACTCCTTCCCAATCAGCTGCTTGGCGAGAAGCGTCCGCCGCCGGGCACAAGAGGACAACCATAGGGCGCCCATTTGTCCGGCGCGCGCTCCGCCTCGGACCGCCCCAGGTTGCCAATCGCCTTCATCGCGCCACCGTAAAATGACGTATGGGCGGCGTCTGCGTCACGAGGCGTAGCAGTTGGGAGACATAGTGTTACCTGAAAACCGTGGCGCGGCTCGCCGCATGGCGTTGTCGGGTGATGTGTGTCCCCGGCCGACAGGGGGCCGGAGCCCGCCGGCATGATATCGCGTTGCAGATCCCGCGTGCGGGATCATGATCCAAAGGACATGTCTCACGCAGAGCAGCAGAGGAGCAGAGAACAACCGGTTTCCTCTCTGCTTCTCTGCTGCTCTGCGTGAGACTCTTTCACTGCTGGAAACCAGAACGATGTCCGGTAATATGGTATGACTGGATGGGGGAGAGACCATCGCGAATCCGATGTTCGGATCGGATGGCCGATCGGCATGATCGGGCTCCGTGTCTGCCGCGGCACACGTCTTCACCCCGGCGGCGGTGACGGGGTCGGGTTCGGACGAGCGTTCGCGCGCTTGACGGACGCTCGGCGCGGGCGGCAGTTTGACCGGATGACTTCGAGCACGGACACATCGCGGGAAGAGGAGCTGCTCACCCGCTTCCGCGCGGGCCAGCGCACGGCGCTCGCCCGCGCCATCAGCATGGTGGAGAACGCGCGCCCCGGCTTCGAGCACCTGCTGCACGACCTGCACGGCGAGATGCTGCGCGCGCACCGCATCGGCATCACCGGGCCGCCGGGGGCGGGGAAATCGACGCTCACGTCGAAGCTGGCGCTGGAGTACCGCGGGGCGGGGGAAACGATCGGGATCGTCGCCGTCGACCCGTCGTCGCCCTTCACCGGCGGCGCGCTGCTGGGCGACCGCATCCGCATGACCAACATCTCCACCGACCCCGGCGTCTTCATCCGCTCCATGGCCACGCGGGGGGCGCTGGGGGGGCTGGCGACCACGACCAAGGAGGTCGCGGACCTGCTGGACGCCTACGGCTTCGCGCGGGTGGTGATGGAGACGGTGGGGGTGGGGCAGAGCGAGCTGGAGATCGCGGGAACGGCGGACACCTGCGTCGTCGTGCTCGTCCCCGAAAGCGGCGACTCGATCCAGGCGATGAAGGCGGGGCTGATGGAGATCGCGGACGTGTTCGTGATCAACAAGGCCGACCGCCCCGGCGCCGACCGGCTGGCGCAGGAGATCGAGGTGATGCTGCACATGCGTCTGGGCGACATGCCGCAGGGCGCCGGCCACCACGGCGTGAGCCTGAAGACGGTGGGCCGCCACGCACGCGAGAGCGCCCGCCAGGCCGCCGCCGAATCGGGCGCCTGGGCGATCCCCGTGCTCAAGACGGTGGGGCAGTCGGGCGAGGGGGTCGAAGAGCTGGCGCGAACGCTGGACCGCCACCGGGTGTACTTGGAGGACTCGGGCGAGCTTTCGCGCCGGCGCCGCGCCCGGCTGGCCGAGCGGGTGCGCGCCGTGGTGGAGCGCCGGTTGCAGCGGCTGGCGTGGAGGTCGGGGCGCGGCGAGGAGATCCTGGACGCCGCGCTCCCCGAGCTGGAGACCGGCGACACGTCGCCCTACGCGGTGGCGGAGCGGATCGTCGCGGAGATCGGGGTCGGCACATGATGGAATCCCTTCAGTCAGAGACACTGCCATGAGCGTGGTCGAGAACGGCGCGGCGCCCGCGGAGCTGCTGGAGCGCATCCGCGAAAAGGAGAAGGAGCTGGAGACGCTCAAGTCGTCGCTGGCCGCCTGGGAGGGTGCGTACGAGCGCGCGGGGAAGCGCGACGCCGTGTTCACCTCGATCTCGGGGGCGGCGGTGGAGCCGGTGTACACCCCGCTCGACCGGCCGCAGCCCAGCGCCGAAGAGGCCGCGTACCACAACACGGCGCTCGGCTTCCCCGGCGAGTTCCCGTTCACGCGTGGGCCGTACGGCACCATGTACCGCACGCGGCTGTGGACCATGCGCCAGTTCGCCGGCTTCGGCACGAGCGAAGAGACGAACGAGCGCTACCACTTCCTGCTGCAGCGCGGGCAGACCGGGCTGAGCGTGGCGTTCGACTTCCCCACGCTGATGGGGTACGACAGCGACCACCCCCGAAGCCTGGGCGAGGTGGGGAAGTGCGGCGTGGCGATCAGCTCGCTCGACGACATGGAGACGCTGTTCAGCGGGATCCCGCTCGACCAGGTCAGCGTGTCGATGACCATCAACGGCCCCGCCATCATCCTCTTCGCCTTCTACGTGGTGGCGGCCGAGAAGCAGGGGGTCACCCCCGACAAGCTGCGCGGCACGGTCCAGAACGACATCCTGAAGGAGTACCAGGCGCAGCACGCGTGGGTGTATCCGCCCGAGCCGGCGCTGCGGCTGATCATCGACATGTTCCAGTGGTGCTCGCGGAGCGCCCCCAAGTACAACCCGATCTCCATCTCGGGCTACCACATCCGCGAGGCGGGGGCGACGGCGGTGCAGGAGCTGGCGTACACGCTGCGCAACGGCTTCGAATACGTGGAGCGCGGGATCGAGCGCGGGATGGACGTGGACGACTTCGCGCCGCGGCTGTCGTTCTTCTGGGACGTGCACAACGACTTCTTCGAAGAGGTCGCCAAGTTCCGCGCCGCCCGCCGCATCTGGGCGCGCCGGCTGCGCGACACGTACGGGGCGAAGAACCCCGAGAGCTGGCGCCTCCGCACGCACGCGCAGACGGCCGGGGTGACGCTCACCGCGCAGCAGCCCGAGAACAACATCGTGCGCGTGGCCTACCAGGCGCTCGCCGCGGTGCTGGGCGGCACGCAGAGCCTGCACACCAACTCGATGGACGAGACGCTGGCGCTCCCCACCGAGAAGGCGGTGCAGATCGCGCTGCGCACGCAGCAGATCCTGGCGTACGAGACGGGCGTGCCCAACACCATCGACCCGCTGGCCGGCAGCTACTACGTGGAAGCGCTCACCGACCGCATGGAGGCCGAGGCCGAGCGCATCTTCAGCGACGTGGACAAGCTGGGCGGCGTGGTGCCGGGGATCGAGGCGGGGTACTTCCAGCGCGAGATCGCCCGCAGCGCCATGCGCCAGCAGCTCGAGATCGAGGGCGGCGACCGGGTGGTGGTGGGGGTGAACGAGTTCACCGTGGCCGGCGAGGAGATCGAGATCCCGCTGCTGAAGGTGACCGAGGAGAGCGAGCGCCGGCAGCGCGAGCGGATGGCCGCCATGCGCGCGCGCCGCGACCAGGCGCAGGTGGACGCCACGCTGGCGCGCCTGAAGGAGGCCTGCCGCTCCGGCGACAACGTGGTGGAGCCGCTGCTCGACGCGGTGCGCGCCTACGCCACCCTGTACGAGATCCGCGCCGCGATGGAAGAGGTGTTCGGC
>DASWMA010000809.1:0-3613 GCA_036399995.1 Longimicrobium sp.
CGAGGGTGAAGCCGACGCGGGCGCCGCGGTGGCTCTGCGCCGCGGGGCGCGGGCGGTCGGTGGGGAGGGTGAGCACGGCGGGGGCGCCGGCCAGGTGCTCGCGCCACCACCCCACCTGCTCCGCCAGCCGTTCGCCGCGCAGCCACTCGCGCTGCCAGGCGGCGAAGTCGGCGTAGCGCACCGGGAGCTCGGGGAGCGGCGAGGGCTCGCCGCGCGAGAAGGCGCCGTAGAGCGCCGTCAGCTCGCGCCAGAAGATCCCCGCGCTCCACGCGTCGGTGACGGCGTGGTGCATCGCCATCAGCAGCAGGTGGTCGTCGTCGGCCGCGCGGACCAGGCGGGCGCGGAAGAGGGGGCCGGCCTCCAGGTCGAAGGGCGTACGCCGCTCGGCCTCCGCGCGCCGCCCGATCTCGGCCTCGCGCTCGCCGGCGGGGAGGGCGGAGAGGTCGTCCACCTCCAGCCGGAAGGGCCCGGCGGGCTCGATCCGCTGCACCGGCGCGCCGTCCACCAGCGCGAAGCGGGTGCGCAGCACGGCGTGGCGGCGCACCACCTCGCCCAGCGCCCGCTCCAGCGCGGAAACGTCGAGCGGGCCGGCGAGGCGCACCGGCATCCCCACGGTGTAGGCGGCGCTCCCGGGCCCCAGCCGGTCGATGAACCAGAGCCGCTCCTGCGCGAAGGAGAGCGGGAGGTCGTTCCCGCCGCGGGCGGCGACCGGCGCGTCGGCCCCGGCGTCGTCGCGGACGGCGGCGTCGACCCGGGCGGCGAAGGCGGAGAGGCGCGGCGCCTCGAAGAGGGCGCGCAGCGGCAGCTCCACCCCGAACCCCTCGCGCACCCGCGAGACCACCTGCGTGGCCAGGAGCGAGTGCCCGCCCAGCAGGAAGAAGTCGTCGCGCGAGCCCACCCGCTCCACCCCGATCACCCGGGCCCAGACCTCCGCCACGCGGCGCTCGGTCTCGGTCTCCGGCTCCACGTACCCGCCCTCGCCGGCCGCCGGGCCGGGGGCGGGGAGGGCGCGCCGGTCCACCTTGCCGTTGGGCGTGCGCGGGAGCACGTCGAGCGCGACGAAGACGGTGGGCACCATGGCCTCGGGGAGGCGCGCGGCCAGCTCGGCGCGCAGCGCCTCGGGCCCCGCGTCGCCACGCCCGGAGGCGACGACGTACGCCACCAGCCGCGCGCCGCCCGGGCCGCTCACCGCCGCCACGGCGCCGTCGCGCACGGCCGGGAGGGCGCGCAGGGCGGCCTCCACCTCGCCGGGCTCGATGCGCACGCCGCGCACCTTCACTTGCTCGTCGAGCCGTCCCAGGTACTCCAGCCGCCCGTCGGGGCGCCGCCGCGCACGGTCGCCGGTGCGGTAGAGGCGCGCGCCGGGAACGGCCGAGAAGGGGTCGGGGACGAAGCGCGCGGCGGTGAGCGCGGGCGCGCCCAGGTAGCCGCGCGCGACCCCCGCCCCGCCCAGCACCAGCTCGCCGGGGAGGTCGGCGGGGAGGGGGCGCAGCGCCTCATCCACCACGTACGCCGAGCTTCCGTCCACGGGGATGCCGATGGGGACCACCGGCCCGGCGCCCGCCTCGGCCCAGGTGGCGTTCGCGGTGGCCTCGGTGGGGCCGTAGAGGTTGACGATGCGCAGGTGCGGCAGGCGGGCGCGGGTGCGCGAGACGAGTGCCGCGTCGAGCCGCTCGCCGCCCAGCCAGAGGGCCACCAGCGCGTGCGGGGCGGGGAGGGGGGCGCGCCCCTGGTCGGCCGCGTCGAGGAGCGCCGACCAGAGCGCGGGAACGCAGTTGAGCGCCGCCGCGCGCCGCCCGGCGAGCGCCGCCATCAGCGCCGCGGGGTCGCCCGCCGTCTCCTCGCCCGGGAGCCAGGCCGCGCCCCCCCGCAGCAGCGGCGAGAAGAGCTGCTTGAGGATCGCGTCGAAGCCGGGCCGCGTGACCACCGGCACCGTCTCGACCGCGTCGCCGAAGAGCGCGCCGTCGACCCACTCCAGGTAGGCGGCGAGCGACCCGTGCTCCACCATCACCCCCTTGGGCCGGCCGGTGGAGCCGGAGGTGTAGATCACGTACGCCGCCTGCGACGGATCGGCCTCGATCTCCACCTCGTCGCCGGACGCCGAGTCGACCTCGGGGGCGATGGCATCGAGCGCGACCACGCGGGGGTCCTCCGGGAGGCCGCCGAGAAGGCCCGCCGTGGTGAGAACGATGGAGACGCCCGCGTCGTCCATCACCCCGGCGAGACGCCCCGCCGGGTGCGCGGGGTCGAGGGGGACGAAGGCGGCGCCGGCCTTCAGCACCGCCAGGAGGGTGACGACGAGCTCGGGCGTACGCTCCAGGCACACGCCCACGCGCCGCTCGGGGCCGGCGCCGCGGGCCAGCAGCCACCGCGCGAGCCGGCTCGACGCCGCGTCGACCTCGGCGAAGGTCAGCGTGCCGCGGGGGGACTCGACCGCCACCGCCCCGGGGGTGCGCCGCGCCTGCGCCGCGAAGCGCGCGGGGAGCGTGGCGCCGCGCGGGAAGGGGCGTGGGCTACCGGCCCACTCGCCCACCACGCGCTCCCGCTCGCCGCCCACGAACATCGGCAGCGACAGGGCGGGGGCGCCGGGGTCGGCCAGGGCGGCGGCGAGGAGGGCGGCGAAGCGGTCCAGCATCCGCCGCACGGTGTCTTCCTCCAGCAGGTCGGTGGCGTAGGTGCAGCGCGCGTAAACGCCGTCGGGGCGCTGCACCAGGTCGAGCGACAGGTCGAAGCGGGCCGCGCCGGCCCCCTCGCCCACCGCCTCCAGCGGCAGCCCGCGCGGGGCGCCGCCGTCGCCGGCCGACGCGGCGCCCACGCCGTGCTGGCTGTGCAGCACGAGCATCGCCTGCACCAGCGGGGCGTGGCTCAGCGAGCGCTCGGGGTTCAGCTCCTCCACCAGCTTCTCGAAGGGGAGCGCCTGGTGCTCGAAGGCGGCCAGCGTGGCCTCGCGTGTGCGCGCCAGCAGCCCGGAAAAGGTGGGGGTGCCGGTGAGGTCGCCGCGCAGCACCAGCGTGTTCACGAAAAAGCCGACGACCCCCTCCACGTCTTCGGTGGCGCGGTTGGCGACCGCCGTGCCCACCAGCACCTCGTCCTGCCGGGTGTAGCGCGCCAACAGGAGGTGGAAGACGGCGAGGTAGACCATGAACGGCGTGGCGTCGTGCGCGCGGGCCAGCGCCTCCACCGGGGCGGAGACGCCCGCGAGAAAGGTCTCCACCGAGGCGCCGCGGTGGGTGCGCACGGGCGGGCGGGGGCGGTCGGGCACCAGCTCCAGCCGCGTGGGGGCGGTGCCGAGGGCGTCGCGCCAGAACGCCACCAGCCGCTCCAGCGACTCGCCCGACAGGCGCTCGCGCTCGCGGGCGGCGTGGTCGCCGTACTGCAGCGGGAGCGGCGGGAGCGGCGAGGGCTCGCCGCGCGAGAACGCGCCGTACAGCGCCGCCAGCTCGCGTGCCAGGATCCCGGTTGACCACCCGTCGCTCACCGCGTGGTGCACGTTCCAGAGGAGCGCGTGCTCGTCAGGGCCCAGGTGCACCAGCGAGGCGCGGAAGAGCGGCCCCTCGCTCAGCCGGAAGGGCGTGGCCGCGTTCTCGGCCGCCAGCCGCTCCAGCTCGGCGCG
>DASWMA010000810.1:0-2803 GCA_036399995.1 Longimicrobium sp.
CGAGCCGGAGAGGGCGCGGGGTGGCGGGTGGAGAGCGATCGTCGCGGGCTCCGGAAAGGTTTCCGCTCGGACGCCGCAGCACCGCGCCGGAGCCGGCGTCCACAACTTCTCCCGGTACGGGAGAGGTGGCGAGCCCAGCGAGCCGGAGAGGGCGCGGGGCGGGTGAAGAGCGATCGTCGCGGGCTCCGGAAAGGTTTCCGCTCGGACGCCGCAGCACCGCGCCGGAACCGGCGTCCATAACTTCTCCCGGTACGGGAGAGGTGGCGAGCCCCAGCGAGCCGGAGAGGGCGCGATGCTGGCGGGATGCCCGACAGCCCGCCCATCGCACCTCGTTCTCGATCGCCCGCCTCTTGCAGCGCGGTCCGCGGCCGTTTACCTGCGTATCGAAGCGATCGCGTATTCCGTACCTCGTACTTTCGTACTTTTCGGGGCCGATGACGGACTGGAAGAAGGGATTCACGGATTTCGCCCGCAGGCTCGACGCGAAGATCGACGAGCAGCGGACCAAGCTGGGCTGGGGCGGCGAGCGGCCGCTGCGCATCGAGGCGTACCGCGGCTTCGGGCGGCCCGAGCGGGCGTGGGTGAAGGCGCGCGTGCTGCGCGGCAACCCGCTCCCCCCCGCGCGCGCCGCCGACAGCGTGTGGATCAACCTGAGCACCACGCTCCAGCGCTTCGAGAGCGACGAGGTGCCGGGGGCGCAGGTGCGCATCCGCTACCCCGGCGGCGAGCAGGTGGTGAAGACCGACCGCGAGGGCTACTGCGAGTGCTGGTTCGAGCCCAAACCGCCCTTCCCCAGGGGGCTCCCCTGGCACGTGGTGGAGCTGGAGCTGGTGGACCCGCCGTCGCCGCACCCCGTGCGCGCGCAGGCGCGGGTGCTGGTGCCGCCCAGCTCGTCGCGCTTCGGCGTGATCAGCGACCTCGACGACACGGTGATCCGCACCGACGTGGCGTCGCGGGTGCGGATGGCGAGGCACGTGTTCCTGGGCAACGCGCACACGCGCACGCCCTTCCCCGGCGTGGCCGCGTTCTACCGCGCGCTGGAGCAGGGCAAGGGCGGGCACGCCCACAATCCGGTGTTCTACGTGAGCAGCAGCCCCTGGAACCTGTTCGACGTGCTGGCCGAGTTCCTGGAGCTGAAGGGGATCCCCGCCGGGCCGCTGATGCTGCGCGACTGGGGGATCAGCACCGTGGACCCCGGCGAGGGCGGCCACCTGGGCCACAAGCTGCGCCACATCCGCGCGATCCTGGAGCTGTATCCCGACCTCCCCTTCATCCTGGTGGGCGACAGCGGGCAGGAAGACCCGGAGATCTACCACAGGGCGGTGATGGAGCACCCGGAGCGGATCCTGGCCGTGTACATCCGCAACGTGAGCCGCGCCCCCGAGCGGGCCGACGCCATCCGCGCCCTGGCCGCCGAGGTGGAGAAGGCCGGCAGCACGCTGCTCCTGGCCGACGACACGGCCGCCGTGGCGCAGCACGCCGCCGACAACGGCTGGATCAACGCCGAGGCACTGGCCGAGGTGGGCGCCGTGGCCGACGCCGAGCAGCCTCCCCCGACCGAAGCGCTGCAGCAGACCAACGAGGAGTTGAGCGCGGGCGACGTTCCGCCGTCCACCTGACCGGCACGCCCCCGTGACGCTGACGATCTCCGACCGGATGGAGCTGTACGCGCTCCACCGGGCGCTGATGGAAGCCAAGTTCCACGCCCAGCCGGACGCGTCGGAGGTGCAGGCCAGCCCGTACGTGGCGTCGGTCGCCCACCGCGTGCTCGACGTGCTGATCCAGGCGGAAGAGGCCTCGGGCGACACGCGCGCCGCCACCGGGTGGCGCGACTGGCGGCGCGGCGAGCAGCACGACTGGCTCCGCCGCTTCGTGCTGGCGCGCCTGGCGGAGCATCCCCGGCTCACCCCCGCGCAGCGCGACGAGTACGTGCGCACGCTGGCCGCGCCGCTCACCGTGGGCGACGCGTGGGTAGCGGAGGTGATCGCAGCCGCGTCGTACCCGCCCGGGGCGTAGGGCCGCGCGTTTGGTGGGGCCGCCGCCCTCCGCTACATTGTCGCCCCGCCCCATACCCAACCCGCTCGCAGCCGGACTGAATCGATGATCAACGGGATCTTCCACGCCCATTCGGGGCTTCGTTTCCTGATCCTGCTTGCCGCCGTGGTCGCCCTGATCGTGCTGGCGCTGGGCGCGTTCGGCCGCAAGCCGTTCGGCAAGCCGTCGCGCATCGCCGTGGCCGCGTTCAGCGGGCTGCTGGACCTGCAGATCGTGCTGGGGATCGCGATGGTGGTGATGGGGTGCATCTACGGCGCCCTGATGGGCCACCTGGCGATGATGATCCTGGCCGCCATCGCCCTGCACGCGCTGAGCGCCTACGGCCGCAAGCAGGCCGACGCCCGCCGCGCGCACACCATCGCGCTGGTGGGCGTGGTGCTGGCGCTGCTGCTGATCGCTGCCGGCATCGGCGCCATCGGCCGCTCGCCCGTCGGCACCACCCGGCAGCCCACGTGCACGGCGGCGCACAGGTAAAGAAGTGCCCAGTCCCTAGTGCCCAGTCCCCAGGAACGGCAAGCTCTTCCTGGGCACTGGGCACTGGGCACTGAGAACTGGGCACTTCCGACGTAACTCCCCTGCATCGAACCCGACCATGAGCAGCGACAACACGCTCCCTCGCGACGACGGCGGCGACCTGCGCGCGCCGGTGGAGGGGCACGACGGCATCTCGGTGATCCGTGGCGGCGGCAACGTGCGCGGGTGGAACGGCATCCGCTACCGCACGGGGATGTCGGCGAAGAACGTGGGG
>DASWMA010000811.1:0-3698 GCA_036399995.1 Longimicrobium sp.
CTCCATCTCCCACCACCGAAAGCTTCACGCGCATCGTGCGCCGCATCCTCGCCGGCCTCGGGGTGCTCATCCTCCTCCTCGCGGGGGCGTTCGGATACTTCCTGTACCATCGCACCAGGGGCCGGCATCGTACCAGGGACCGGCATCGCACCGGGTCCGGCATCGCACCAGAGAATCGGCATCGCACCGGGGTCGGCATCGCACCAGGGTCCGGCATCGTACCAGGGAACCGGCATCGCACCAAGGGCCGGCATCGCACCCCAGAATCGGCATCGCACTGGGAGCCGGCATCGCACCGGGGCCGGCATCGCCCCAGAGAATCGGCATCGCACCGGAGGCCGGTATCGCACCGGGGGCTGGCATCGCACCGGGGGCTGGCATCGCACCGGGGGCCGGGATCGCACCGGGGGCTGGCATCGCACCAGGTGCCGGCATCGCACCGGGCGGTTGAAACCGCGGCGACAACCACACGAAGTCCGCCTTCGCGGCGCCTTCGCGGACTACCGGCGACGGTGCTGACGCAGGTCCGGAGCGCGCATTCTGGATTCGTTGGAGGTCGGCGGATCGTCGGATCGATCCGCTCCACCGTCTGACAATGTCGGGGTTTGCAGCGCCTGGCCCCTGGCGCATTCGTGGGGTCAGGCGAGCTCGCGGCGGTGTGTGGCCGTGCCGCCGGGTGAGAGCGGCACGTAGCCGAGCGCCTCGTAGAACCGCGCCGCGGCCTCGGTGTCCGTCCGCAGCACCAGCGCGGCGAAGCGGCCGCGCGCACGCTCCTCGAGCGCTGCGATCAGCCGGGCGCCGATTCCGCCGCGGCGGTGCGACAGCCGGACGTACACGTGCCGCACGCGGCCGACCGACGGATCGCCGCCGTACGGGTCGCGCGTGACACCGCCGATCGCGACCAGCTCCTCCCCGTCGTACACGCCCAGCAGCACCTCGTCCGGCTGGTCGAAGCGCACCTCGCCCGCGGCGTGCTCGTCCAGCAGCCGCCGCACGAAGCGGAACCCCTCGCGCATGCTCTCGTCGGCCAGCGCGTCCACGGCGGCGGCGGGGAGCGGGTCGAGCGCCCGGATCGACAGGTCGGGCGATGAGTGTGGCATGGATCCCGGCGGAGTCGAAAACGAAAACGGCGTGCCCCAGCGAGGAGCACGCCGCTTTGATGCCGTCAGCCTGTGGCTACGCGCTCGCGGGGTGGGCGATCGGCGGGCCGGCGGCGGGTTCCGCGGCGGAGAGGCCCAGCCGCATGCCGACCGCGGCGAGCGAGAAGCCGAGCACGGCGCCTCCGATGGCCGCGGACACCGAATCGATGGGAAGGTGAACACCCAGCCGATGATCCCGCCGGCCATCGTGCCCAGCATGATCCCCACGAAGGCCAGCCCCACCGGAACGCGGCGCAGCAGCCCCCACCACGCCACCGGCAGCAGCACGCTGCCGAGCAGCGCGCCGTTCACACCCGCGACGATCATCCCGTCGGAGAACGGCCCCACGCCCGACTTTTCGGAGATGTTGAACGCCAGATACGCCGCCGCCACGGCGGTCAGCGCGCCGAACACGAACCTGGCCACCAGCAGCGCCGCGGTGACGCCCAGGATCCGGGGAAGAGTGATTTTCATTCTGCTCGTCGTGGAAAGTAGTCCGGCCCAGCGAGCCGTAGGATCACGACTCCTGGACCGGCTCGAGCAGGCTCGACGCCTGCCGCTTTGATGTCCCTGCTCCCGGCTACGTGCTCGCGGTGCGTGCGATCCGGTCGCCGGGTCTGGGCGCGGAGAACCGCAGCCGCAGGAAGATGGTGGCGAACAGGAAGCCCGCCAGGGCGCCCGCGATCGGCCCCAGGATCATGTCCACGTCGTGCCCCAGCACCCAGCCGAGAACGCCGCCCACCACGGTGCCCAGCACCGTGCCGATGAATGCCAGCCCCAGCGGAACCCGCCGCAGCAGCAGCCAGCACGCCGCCGGCAGCAGCACGCCCCCCAGCGCCGCGCCGACGATCGCGGCGATGGCCAGGGCGTCCACGAAGATCGCCTCCGACGGCCCCAGGGTGATGCTGAACGCCACGAACGCCGCGACCACGGCGGCCAGCGCACCGAACAGCGCGCCGAACACCAGCAACGCGGCGGTGACGCCCAGCGCGCGTGCGGGACTGCTTTTCATCGACTGCTCTCCGGTCTGGAACCCTGACGCCGCTTGCGTGCCGCCGGTGCGCTCGGTCTCGACCCCCCGCACCCGCACGGCCCGGCTGGAAACATAATGCGGTGTGCCTCGGATGGGCACACCGCCATGTGACGCTGGTGAGCGGCTACAGGCCCGCGGGTCGCGCGATCGGCCGGTCGCCCGCCGGTTGCGGCGCGGAGAAGCGCAGACGCAGGAGGATGGTGGCGAGCAGGAAGCCGAGTACGGCACCCCCCACCGGTGTCACGAGCAGGGTCGTGTCGTAGCCCAGCCGCCAGGCGAAAACGCCGCCCGCCACGCCGCCGGCCACGGTGCCCAGCAGCGTTCCCGGCAACGCCAGGCCCACCGGCACCCTGCGCAGCAGCAGCCAGTACGCCGCGGGGAAGAGCGCGCCGCCCAGCACCGCCCCCATCCCGGCGACGACGATGCAGGCGGAGAGCGAGTACAGCGGCATGACGGTGAGGCGGAACGTCAGCCACGCCCCCACCGCGGCGGCCAGTGCGCCCAGGACCGCGCCGCACACCAGCAGCGCGGCGGTGACACCCACCACGCGTGCGGGGCTGCTCTTCATCGATCGGCTACCCGGTGGCTACAGGCCCGCGGGGCGCGCGATCGGCCGGTCGCCCGCCGGTCGCGGCGCGGAGAAGCGCAGACGCAGGAGGATGGTGGCGAGCAGGAAGCCGAGCACGGCACCCCCCACCGGCCCCAACATCAGCTTCATGTCATGCCCCAGCACCCATCCCGGCACTGCGCCCATCACGGTGCCCAGCACGGTACCCAGGAACGCCAGCCCCAGCGGCACGCGGCGCAGCAGCAGCCAGCACGCCGCGGGAAGGAGCACGCCCCCCAGCACCGCGCCCACCACGGCGACGAACACGTAGGTCTGGGCGTAGAGCGAGAACGGAGGGCCTTCGGTGATGTTGAACGCCAGCACCGCCGCCACCACGGCGGCCAGGGCGCCGAACACCGCCCCGCAGGCCAGCAGCGCGGCGGTAACGCCCAGGATGCGTGCGGGGCTCTTTTCCATCGTAATCGATCCACGGAAGAGCGGGTGGGGTGCGGGCGCAGCGCGCCGGCCCAAGTCAGACGGTGTCGCTGGGGCTGGTGTTCTGGGCGGCGGCGCGCAGCTCGGCCAGGTTGGCGCGGATGCGCTCCAGCAGGGCGGCGTGCGTGGCGTCTTCGCCGTCGGTCAGCAGGTCGGCGATCGCGGCCTCGGCCTGCTCGTGGCTGCTGATGGCCTTCTGCAGGGCGAGCTGTTTGTTTTCCTGCGGCTCCATGCATCACTCCGTTGCCGAATCGCGGACAGGGTTCGCCCGGCCGCGCCCCGTCCAGCATGGGCGCGCCAGCCGCGGCGCATTCCGGAAGATGGCGCGCCGCGCCGTTTCGTACAACCGCCGCCGCAAGGATGGGGGCGGAGCAAGCGTCAGGTCGCCTCGCGGACCGCGGCCGCCGCGGCGCCCGTCCCCGGCCGCGCGGCCGGCCCGCGGGTGACCAGGTTCCACAACAGGTACCCCAGGGCGGCGGCCGAC
>DASWMA010000812.1:0-14245 GCA_036399995.1 Longimicrobium sp.
GAAGCTGGCGTTCGACGCCTGGGCCACGCGGTCGCCGGCGCCGATCTGCACGTAGTCGGTTTCGCGGACGAGCTGGACCACGTGGCGGTGGGCCACCATGACGCCCTTGGGCGTGCCGGTGCTCCCGCTGGTGTACACCACGTAGGCCAGGCTCTCGCCCGTGGCGCCGCTCCGGGGCGCCTCCGCCGGCTCGCCGGCGAGCGCGCCGGCCGCCTCGTCCAGGCACACCACGGTAAGGCCGGCCGCGCCGACGGCCGCCAGGTGCTCGCGACGGGTCAGCAGCACCCGCGCGGCGCTGTCGGCGAGCATCAGCGCCAGCCGTTCGGCCGGGTAGCCCGGGTCCAGCGGAACGTAGCAGCCGCCCGCCTTCAGCACGGCCAGGATGGAGACGATCAGCTCCACGCCCCGCTCCAGCAGCACGCCCACCCGCGCGTCGGTCACCACCCCGCGCCGCGCCAGGTGGTGCGCCAGCCGGTTGGCGCGCCGCTCCAGCTCGCCGTAGGTGAGCGATTCCCCCCCGAAGACGACCGCCACGGCGTCGGGGGCCCGGGCCGCCCATCCCTCGAAGAGGGCATGGACGCAGGTGGACGGGGGATGGGGAGCGGCCGGAGGGTTCAGCTCCTCCAGCAGGTGGCGCCGCTCGTCGGGGGCCAGCATCTCGATGCGGCCCAGCGGCTGCGCGGGGTCCGCCGCGAAGGCGCGCAGGAGGTTGGCGAAATGGCCCCCCATCCGCCGGATCGCCGCTGCGCCGAAACGGGCGGGGTCGTACAGCATCTCCAGCGAGATGCACGCGCCCCCGTGCGCGATCACGGTGAGCGGCGAGCCGACCCGCTGCACGAGGTCGAAGGTGCGGCCCCGCCACCCCTCTCCCAGGCCGCGCAGCGCGTCGTGCGCGGTCTCCGTCTGGAAACCGAACGCCGTCTGGAAGAGCGGCGTTCCGCCGGGAACTCCGCTCCACTCCTGCACGCGCGACAGGTGCGTGCGCTCGTGCGGGCGCATCCGCACCCAGAGCGAGCGCACGCCGTCGAGGTAGCTGGCGACCGGGTCGCCCATGTCCAGACGGATCCGCATGGGGACGGTGTTGCTCAGCAGCCCCACGACCCCCTCGGCGCCCGCGAAGCCGCCCCTGCGGCACATCCGGGTGGCCCCGAACACCACGTCGGTGTCGCCGGTGCAGCGGCTGAGCAGCAGGGCCCAGGCGCCCTGCAAAACGGTGTTGAGGGTGATCTCCTCGCGCAGCGCGAGATGCCGCAGCCCGTCGCTCAGCTCCTCGGAAAGCTCGAAGCAGTGTCTCTCCCTCGCGCCTTCCTCGCCGCCGCTCCCTTCGAGCACCAGGTCGTTGGGAGATTCGAAGCCGCGCAGCGTTTCTTCCCAGAAGGCGCGGGTGCCCGGCAGCTCGGCGTCCTGGAGCCAGTGGACGTACTCGCCGAACGAGCTCCGGTCGGCGGCCGTGAACGCCCGCCCGCCGACCGCCGCCTCGTAGTCGTCGAACACCTCCCGCAGGAGAATGCGCCGCGAATGGGCGTCCATCGCTGCGTGGTGGGAGGTCCACACCAGCCGGTGCACCTCGTCGTCCAGCCGGAAGAGGGCGAAGCGCGTCAGGGGCGCGTGCTCCGGCCGGAAGGGCGTGGAGCCGTCCTCCCGCAGGAAAGCCCGCAGCGCGTCTTCCTGCGCCTCGCCCGACAGGCCGCGCCAGTCGTGCTCGCGCCAGGGCGCCTCCACCTCCGCGTGCACCCTCTGGAGCGGCCCGGGAGAGGCATCGAGGTGGAAGGACGTGCGCAGGACGGGATGGCGGGCCACCAGGCGCTGCCACGCGCTCCGGAACTCGGGAAGGTGCAGCCGCTCGCGCAGCGTGCAGACGAACTGCTGGACGTAGAAGCCCGCACGCGGTTCGCGCTGGCTCTTCAGGAGCATCGCCTGCTGCATCGGCGTGAGCGGATAAACGCCCACCGCATCGGCGCCCGGCTTCGCGGATCTGTCGCCCGCCGGAAGGCGGATGGCCCGGTCCAGGGAAAGGTTGCTCATCGGTCGATTCGTCCGTTTCGCTCGGCGACGTGGGCCATGGCCTGCGGAAGGCGGGAACACGGGCGGCTGCCGCCGGTGTCTACCGCCGGACGCTGGGTCCTGGGTCCTGGTCCTGGTCCTGAGTCCTGAGTCCTGAGGTCCTGAGGTCCTGAGGTCCTGGGCTTGGTCCTGAGTCCCTGAGTCCCTGAGTCCCTGAGTCCCTGACTCCTGTGCTGAGCCCTGAGTCGTGAAGTCCTGGACCGCACGGCCGGGAGATCCAGCGCCGGCGCAGTTCGGCGGGACGATTCGCTCAGACCTCCTGGGCGACCGGCGGCGCGGCCAGCGCGAGGCCGGGATCGTCGCCGGAGCCGGGCGCGTACACCCCCTGGAGCGGGATCCCGCGTGCCGCCGCCAGCTCGGCCTGCACGGCGCGGATCAGCCCGGGGTACGCGTCGAAGGCCAGGCGCGCCGCCGACAGCTCCAGGCGCTCGCGGTTGGTGTGGGCCAGCGCCTCGCGCCCCGGCGCGAAGCCGATGGTGGGGATGCCGTGCGTCCCGCAGCTGTGCCCCCCGTCGGTGCCGAACTTCCACTGCCGCACCCGCGGCGCGCGCCCCGTGGCCTCGCGCAGCGCCTCGGCCGCGGCGCGCACCACCGGGTGGTCGTCGGGCATCAGGAAGCCGGGGGTGAAGTTGCTGTCCTCGCTCGCCCACCCCGTCCACGCGCGGAAGGTGGCGCGGCCGGGGAGCACCTCCACGCGCAGGCCCTCCACCGCCGGCACCCGCGCGGCCAGCCGCGCGCGGATCTCCTCCAGCGCCGCCTCCTCCTCCCACCCCGGCAGCACCCGCATGTCCAGCGTCACCCGCACGCGGTCGGGGATCACGTTCCCGCTCCTGGGCCAGCACTCCACCACGGTGGGCGTCAGCGTGGCGCGGCCCAGCACCGGGTCGCAGGGCTGCGCCTCCGAAAGCTCGTGCAGGGCGAGGAGGACGTGCGGGAGGACGTGGTTGGGGTTGCGGCCGCGCTCGGGGGCGCTGGCGTGGGCGGCCAGGCCGTGGATCTCCACGGCGAGCTCGGCGTGGCCGCGGTGGCCGGTGCACAGGTCGCAGCCGGTGGCCTCGGCCAGGATCACCGCGCCGGGGCGCACCCCGGCCGTCTCCATCAGGTGCATCATCCCCCACCCGCCCTTCTCCTCGTAGACCGAGAAGACCATGAGGAGGTCGCCGGCCGGGCGCTCGTCGACGAAGCGGGCGGCGGCGTACACCTGGATCGCCAGCGGCCCCTTGAGGTCCATCGCCCCGCGCCCGTGCAGGCACCCGTCGGCCACCACGCCGCCGTACGGGTCGTGCTCCCACGCGTCGGCGTCACCCACGTCGACCACGTCCATGTGCGACGAGAGCATCACCGCGGGCGCGTCGCCCACCCCGGCGATGCGGGCGATCACGTTCCCCGCGCGGTCGGTGCGGGCCTCGTCGAAGCCCAGCATGCGCAGCTCCTCCATGATCCGCCGCGCCACCGCCCCCTCCTCGCCGGGGAGGGAGGGGATGCGGATCAGCTCCGCGGCGAAGTGGAGAGCCCGCTCGAACGAAAGGTCGCGACTCATGGCTCGCTCCCGGCCGGGTTGAATGGCTGCGGACCTGGGCACCGGCGGCGGCTCACGCGTAGGCGCGCGCCTGGAGGTGGTAGAGCTCGGAGTACAGCCCGCCCCGCACGATCAGCTCGTCGTGGCTGCCCAGCTCCGTCACCCCACCTTCGCTGACCACCAGGATCAGATCGGCGGAACGCACGGTGGAGAAGCGGTGCGACACCAGCACGGTGATGGCGCCCCGTGCCGCTCCCGAGCGGGCCTCGCGCGCGTAGCGCTCGAAGAGCGCGTGCTCGGCCAGCGCGTCGAGCGAAGCGGTGGGCTCGTCGAAGAACACCACCAGCGGGTCCTCGCGCATGAGCGCCCGCCCCAGGGCCAGCTTCTGCCACTGCCCGGTGGAGAGGTCCACGCCGCCTTCCCAGCGCGAGCCGAGCTGCGTGTCGAGCCCGGCCGGAAGCGCGCCCAGAACGCCGGCCGCGCCGGCGCGCTCGAGCGCCGCGTGCACGGCGGCGCGGTCGTCCAGCCGCGCGAGGTCGCCCGCGCCGACGGCGTGCTGCGCCGAGACCTCGAGGCGGGCAAAGTCCTGGAACGCCGCCGAGAGCCGCCGCCGCCAGGCGCCGACCTCGATCTCCGCGAGGTCCGACCCGTCCACCAGGATGCGCCCCCCGGTGGGTTCGTACATCCGGGTGAGGAGCTTCACCAGCGTGGTCTTCCCCGCCCCGTTCTCGCCCACCAGGGCCACCACGCCGCCCGCGGGGATGCGGAAGGAGACGTCCCTGAGCGCCCAGCGGTCGACACCGGGGTAGCGGAAGGAGACCCGCTCGAACACGATGCCGTCTTCCAGCCGCGCGGGCGCCGGCCGGCGTCCCGCCCGCGCCGCGCTCCGGGCGTAGTCCTGCAGCCAGAGCATCCGCCCCGCCGCCCGCAGCGTCTCGCCCAGGCCGGCCGCCAGCTGGACCGGCTCCGCCACGCTGCTCCGCACCTGCTGGGCGAGGTAGACCACCATCACCACCTCGCCCGCCGTGGCCTGGCCCAGCCGCGCTCGCCAGAGCATCAGCGCCACGGCCCCGCCGAACGCGGCCAGGAAGAGCAGGTCGGCCGCGCCGTTCAGGAGCGCCGCCCGGCGCGCCACGGCCAGCCTGGGCCCGCGCGCCTCCATCCAGGCCCGCCGGAAACGGGAGAGGATCTCCCGCTCCAGGCCGAACACCCGCAGCTCCATCCCGGCGGCGCGGTCGACGGTGAGGGTCCGGAGGTGGCGGGCCCGGCGCGCGGGCGGCGCGGAGCGTGTCTCGGCTTCGGCGAGCCAGCGCTGGTGCGCGGCGGCGATGGGAAGGGCCGGGAGAGCGAAGGGAACCAGCAGGAGGAGCCAGGGGCTCACCAGCGCGAGCGACACCAGGGTGCCCACGCCCCCGACCACCACGTTGGCGGTGTAGATCAGGGCGTTGAGCGCATTGCCCAGGAGCCCCTGCTCGTGCCGCAGCAGCTCCAGCCGGTCCTGGTAGTCGGCCCGCTCGTGGTGCTCCACGCCGGGGAGCTCCGACGTGAGCGTCGCGATCTCGCGGTCCAGCGCGAACCCCACCTCCTCGATCAGGCGGTTGCGGATCCAGGCGCCGGTCCACAGGCCGACGTGCGCCAGCACCCGCGTCGCCACGATCCCCGCCGCGCCCAGGGCCAGCAGGCGCGGGTCGTGCCGGAGCGCGCCGTCTGCCAGCACCTTGAGGAACCAGGCGAACAGGGGGAAGCGCAGGTGCCCCAGCGGCTCCAGCAGCAGCCCCGCCGAGCGCCAGGGGTCCGTTCGCCACGCGGTCCGCACCAGCAGGACCACCGCACGCCACCGCTCATGCATGGACGGCCTCCTCGCCGGTGGCGCCGCCCGGGGGGGCGGCGGTGAATCGCTCCGCCTGGAGCGAGAACATCCGCGCGTAGCGGCCGCCCGCCCGGATCAGCTCGTCGTGGGTGCCGTCCTCGGCCACCCGCCCTCCGTCCACCACCACGATCCGGTCGGCGCGCCGGACGCTGGAGAGCCGGTGCGAGACCAGGATGGTGGTGATCCCCCGGGTCAGCTCCAGGAACCGGTCGAAGAGCTCGGCCTCGGCGCGCACGTCCAGCGACGCCGTCGGCTCGTCCAGGATCAGCAGGCCGGCGCCGCCGCGGACGGCGGCCAGGGCGCGGGCCAGCGCCACCCGCTGCCACTGCCCGCCGGAGAGGTCGGCCCCGCCCTCGAACTCGCGCGAGAGCACCGTGTCCCACCCGGCCGGCAGCGCGGCCAGCATCTCCCTGCCGCCCGCTTCGCCGAGCGCGCCCTCGAGCGCCTGGCGGTCGCCGACCAGGGGGAGGTACCCGAAGCCCACGTTCTCGCGCAGCGGCAGGGGATAGCGCACGAAGTCCTGGAAGATGACCCCGATCCTGCCGCGCGACTCCAGCGGCGAACAGCCGTCGTCCAGAACCACGCGCCCGGCGGCGGGCTCGTACATCCCGCACAGCAGCTTGACGAGCGTGCTCTTCCCCGCGCCGTTCTCGCCCACGATCGCCAGCGACTGGCCGGCGGGGACTTGCAGGGTGAGCCCGTCGAGGGTGGGGTGCTCCCGGCCGCGGTAGGTGAAGCGCACGTTCTCCAGGCGCACGGCGACCGCGCCCCGCCGGTGCGCCGCCGCCGTGCGGGGCTCCATCCGCAGCGGCAGCGAAGACATCCGCCCGCGCAGGCTGGCCACCCGCCCGGCCACCGCCATCGACTGCGCCAGGAACCACTGCCAGTCGCCGATCATCCCCAGGTCGCTGGTGGCGAGGACCGCCTGCACGAAGACGAGGAGCGCCGCGGTCGACAGCTCGCCTCGGCTGGCCGCCACCCCCAGCGCGCCCAGCACCACTGCGTGCGATGCGGCCAGCGCCAGCGTGGCGGCGGCGCTGAGCGCACGGTTGGCCTTCCGGCTTTTCCACAGCATCCCCAGCGCGTCGAGCCACGCCTCGCCGTAGCGCTCCACCACCCAGCCGCCCAGCCCGAACACGCGGAGCTCCTTCGCGGCCGGCGCGTCGACCGCGAGCGAGCGCAGGTACTCGGAGCGCCGCATCTTCACGGCGCCGCCGCTCATGTTCACGCTCACGCCGTTCTCGGTGGCCTTGCGGTTCACCACGTTGGTGAGGTACCAGCCGGCGAACAGCAGGAGCGGCGCCCACCAGTGGAAGCCCAGCAGCACCACGAAGGCGCCGATCCCCCGCAGCCGCGCGGTGGCCACGCTGGAGACCGCCGACATCGTCATCCGCAGCACGCCGCGCCGCTCGGCGTCGTCGATGGCCTGCAGCTCGTCGGCGAGGGCAGGGTCCTCCAACGGCGCCAGGCCCGGCGTCCCCAGCGTCACGCGGGCGACGGCGTGGTGCACTTCCAGGGCGTAGGCGTTGTCGAGGAAGCGCGCCAGGTACGCCAGCGCGTGCCCGCCGAGCGCGAGCGCGGCGGCGCAGAGCACCAGCGCGGACAGGGCGAGGAGCGCGGGACGCCCGCCGCCCGCGCCCAGCCCGTGCTCGACCGCGCCGGGGATGGCGCCGACCAGCGCGCCCGTGGCCAGGATGACGGCGGTCGGAAGGAGACCCACGAGCAGGACCAGCGCGCCGAACCCCGCCACCCGCCAGCGCGCCGCGGTCCAGAGCAGGCCCGCCAGGGCACGCCACCGCGCGACGCCGTCGCTCCACGCACGTTTCATAAGCACCTTTCTGGCGGGTCCGATGGTGGCGGGTGGCGTCATGCGCGGAGCCCGTGCGTGGCGCCGGGGGCGCGCTCCCGGGCCGACGCGAGCGATTCCCGCATCCGCCCCACCAGGACGCGGGCGTGTGGCTCGGCGCCTACGGTCGCGTGGGTGCCGGGAACGGGGTGCACCGCCACCGGAGAGCCGGCGTGGCGCGACCACCCCAGCGTGTGCTTCTCCGCTTCAGGGAGCACGTCGAAGAACGCCTGGTGGCGCGGCGGGTTGTCGGTGGCCCGGAAGAGGGTGACCGTCGCGGAGACGCACCCCGGGACGTACCCGGCATAGCTCTGGTTGCGGTCGCGGATGGTCCGGCACGCCTCGCCGAGCGCGGCGGCATCGAAAGCGGGTGGCGCGGCCTCGGCTGCGTGAAGCGCTTCCACGATGCGGCGGACCTGCTCATCGGAGTCCAGCCCTTCCAGCGCCTCCCGCTCGTCGGGCGCGAGCGAGAAGGGGCGCCGCATGCGGGCGGCGGCCTCCTCGGCCATGGTGAGCGCCAGGTCCAGGTCGCCCCGGTGCGGCCAGGCCTGCGCGAGGACGGGGGACATCGTGTCCAGCAGCCCCACGAAGGCCACCGTTTCGCCTGCCTGCTCCAGCTGGAAGGCCATCTCGTAGGCGACGAACCCGCCGAACGACCATCCGGCCAGGTAGTACGGCCCCTCGGGCTGCACCCCCCGCACCGCCGCCACGTGCTCGGCGGCGATTCGCGTGATCGGCCGCGCCATGTCGTCACCCACGTCGCGAACGCCGAACACCGGCTGGCCGGCGCCCAGGTGCCGGACCAGGTTCACGTAGCCCATCACGTCCCGGTCGGACGAGTGGATCACGAAGAGCGGGGGGAGAGACCCGTGCGGCTGCAGCGGGACCACCGACGCGGGCGCGGCCGACGGCGAGCGCCTCTGCTCGCGGACCGCGTCGGCCATCTGCCGGATGGTGGCCCCGGCGAAGAGGGTGGCCACCGGGAGGTCGCACCCCAGCGCGCGGTTGACCTGCGCGAAGAGGCGCAGCGCCAGGAACGAGTTGCCGCCCAGCTCGAAGAAGCTGCGGGTGGGCCCGACCCCTTCCACTCCGAGCAGCTCCTCCCAGATCGGGATGAGCCGGGCCTCCTCGTAGTTCCTCGGCTCGTCGAGGTCGGGGTCCGCGTCCGGCAGGCGTGGCACGGGGAGCGCCCTGCGGTCGAGCTTCCCCGTGGGCGTCTGCGGAAGGGCGTCGAGCACCACCACCGCGTCGGGAACCATGTACTCCGGCAGGGTCGTGCGCAGGTGGCCGCGAAGCGCGGCGGGATCGGCGGTTTCCGGATCGGCCACCACGTACGCCACCAGGCGCCGGTCACCCGGACGGTCCTCGCGCAGCGCCACGATGCACTCCCGCACCTCCGCGCGCCGCCGGAGCACCGCCTCGATCTCGCCCAGCTCCACGCGGTATCCGCGGACCTTCACCTGGTTGTCCATCCGCCCCAGGATCAGGAGGTTGCCGTCGGCCAGCCAGCGCGCGCGGTCTCCCGTGCGGTACATGCGCGTCCCGGGGTCGGCGAAGGGGTCGGGGACGAACTTCTCGGCCGTGAGCCCCGGCCGGCCCAGGTAGCCGCGCGCCACCCCGGCGCCCCCGATGTAGAGCTCGCCGGGGAGCCCGACCGGAGCCGGCTCCAGGTGGGCGTCCAGGACGTGGAAGGCGAGGTTCTGGATCGCGCGCCCCACGGGAACGGGCCCGGCGCGGTGCCGTCCGGGCGGGAGCACGTAGGCCGAGCAGCCGACCACCGTCTCGGTGGGCCCGTACTCGTTCATGAGCCGCACGCGGGGAGCGTGCTCCTGCCAGGGCACGGTGGGCTCGGCCGAGAGGAAGTCGGCGCCGACGACCAGCGTGTGCGCGGCCCCCGGCAGGTCGCCGGGCTCCAGCATCGAGTTGAGGAGCCCCAGGTGGACGGGGGTGATCTTGATCAGCCCGAAGCCGGGCCCCTCGCGCAGCACCCGGGCGAGCGCCTCCACGGGCGAGTCCTCGGGGAGGAGACGCACGGGACGCCCCGCGAACAGGGGGAGGAGGTTGGTGACGGTCAGGTCCACCGCCATCGAGGTGAAGACCGGGGCCCCGCTCCCCTGGGCGGCCCCGTAGGCACGGACCCCCCAGTGGATGTAGTTGCACACGCCCCGGTGGTGCATGGCCACGCCCTTGGGCCGCCCCGTGCTCCCCGAGGTGTAGATCACGTACGCCAGGTTCTCGGACGTGACGCCGGTCTCCAGGGCTTCCGGGCTCTCCGCCGCGACCCGGCCGCGCTCACCGTCGACGCTCACCACGCGGACGCCGCCGAGAACCGGGAGGCGGCCGCGCAGCTTCTCCTGCGTCAGCAGCACCTCGACGCCGGAGTCTTCCAGCACGTACGCGAGCCGCTCGGCGGGGTGGCCCGGGTCCATCGGCACGTAGGCGGCGCCCGCCTTCATCACGCCCAGGATGGCCACCATCAGTTCCACGCTCCGCTCCAGGCAGATCCCCACCCGCGCCTCGGGCCGGGCGCCCAGCCGCACGAGATGGCGCGCGAGCCGGTTCGCCCGCTCGTCCAGCTCGCGGTACGTGAGCGACGCGCCCTCGAAGAGCAGCGCCACGGCATCGGGCGACTGCCTGGCCTGCCCCTCGAAGAGCTGATGGATGCAGCGGTCGGCGGGATACTTCGCCGTCGTGCGGTTCCACTCCACCACGCGCGCCCGCTCGGCGCGGCCCATCAGCTCAAGCCGCGACAGCCGCCGGTCGGGGTCGGCGGCGGCCTGCTCGAGCAACCGCTCCAGGTGCTCCGCCATCCGCCGGGCGGTGCCGCGCTCGAAGAGGTCGGTGCTGTACTGCAGCGCCCCCGAGATGCCGCGGGCGTGCGCGGCCAGCACCAGGGTCAGGTCGAACTTGGTGCCCTCCCGCTCCTCGCCCAGGTCGCGCACCCGGAGCCCCCGGCTCGCGGGCGCCGGCCCCCCGGCGTCGTCCAGCTGGAACATCACCTGGAAGAGCGTGGACCGGCTGAGGCTGCGCTCCGGCTGAAGCTCGGCCACCACCCGCTCGAAGGGGACCTCCTGGTGTTCGTACGCGCCCAGCACCGTTTCGCGCACCCTCGCCACCAGCGCGCGGAAGCTCGGGTTCCCCGACAGGTCGCTCCGCAGCACCAGGGTGTTCATGAACAGCCCGATCAGCTCCTCCACCTCCTGCCGGGTGCGCCCGGCGACGGGTGTTCCCACCACCACGTCGTCGCTCCCGCCGTAGCGCGAGAGGAGCGCCTGAAAGCCCGCCAGGACGATCATGTACAGGGTGGCGCCCTCGCGCCGTCCCACCTCGCGCAGCCGCTCCAGCACCTCCAGCGGGATCTCCACCGGCACCGTGCCGCCCCGGAACGACGGGACGGGCGGCCGCGGGTGGTCGGCGGGCAGCTCCAGCAGCTCCGGCGCGCCGGCGAGCGTCTCCCTCCAGTAGCCGAGCTGCTCCTTCTCCACCTCGCCCCCCCGCTGGCGCTGCTGCCAGACGGCGTAGTCGGCGTACTGTACCGGCAGCTCCGGGAGCGGCGAGCCGCGCCCCTCGCGGTACGCGTCGTACAGCTCCCACAGCTCGCGGAAGAACACCCGCATGCTCCACCCGTCGCTGACCACGTGGTGCATGCACAGCAGGAGGAGGTGCTCCCCGGGAGCCAGCCGGAGGAGCCCGGCGCGGAAGAGCGGCCCCGCAGTGAGGTCGAACGGCAGCGCGGCGTCTTCCCTGGCGCGGCGCCGGGCCTCGGCCTCGCGCTCCGCTTCGCGCAGCGCCGAGAGGTCTTCCATCGGGAGCGCGAAGCCGCCGAACGGGGCGATCACCTGCGAGGGAACGCCGTCCACCTCGCGGAAGGTGGTGCGGAGCGACTCGTGGCGCCGGACGATCTCCGCCAGCGCGCGCTCCAGCGCCGCCTCGTCCAACCCGCCGGAAAGGCGCAGCGCCTCGGAGATGTTGTACGTGGCCCCGCCCTGCTGCAGGCGGTCGAGGAACCAGAGCCGCTCCTGCCCGAAGGAGAGGGGAAGCGTGTCCGGGCGCGCCACCGGGAGCACCGGGGCGGGCGTCGGCGCCCCCGCGCGCCGCAGCGCCTCCACCCGCGCGGCGACCTCGGCCACGGTGGGGCCCTCGAACAGCGCGCGCACGGGCAGCTCCACGGCGAAGACGGAGCGGATTCGCGAAACCAGGCGCGTGGCCAGCAGCGAGTGCCCGCCCAGCTCGAAGAAGTTCTCGCGAGTGCCCACCCGCGCGCGTCCCAGCACCTCGGCCCAGATCGCCGCCAGCACCTCCTCCGCCGGGGTCCGCGGCGGTGCCGCCTCCGCGTCGGCCGCGGCGTCACCGGGCGCGGGGAGCTCCCGGCGGTCCAGCTTTCCGTTGGGCGTCAGCGGCAGCCGCTCGAGCGCCACGAACGCCTGCGGCACCATGTACTCCGGGAGGCTCCGCCGCAGGTGCGCGCGCACCGCGCCCGTCTCGGCCTCGCCCACCACGTACGCCACCAGCCGCTTGTCGCCGGGGCGGTCCTCGCGCACGACCACGCGGGCCTGGCGCACGCCGGGGCACGCGCAGATCGCGCTCTCCACCTCGCCCGGCTCGATGCGGAAGCCACGGACCTTCACCTGCTGGTCCAGGCGCCCCATGAACTCCAGCTTGCCGCCAGCCGTCCACCGCACCCGGTCGCCGGTGCGGTACATCCGCGCGCCGGGCTCCGGCGCGAAGCGGTCGGGAACGAAGCGCCCGGCCGTCACCCCCGGCTGGCCCAGGTAGCCCCGGACCACCCCCGCCCCGCCCACGTACAGCTCGCCCGGCACCCCCGGCGGGAGCGGCTCCAGCGCCGCGTCGAGCACGTACGCCCGCGCATTGGGAACCGGCCGCCCGATCGGCACCGTGGCCGCACCCTCTTCCACCTCCTCGACCACCTCCAGCGTGCACCACACCGTGGCCTCGGTGGGCCCGTACTCGTGCAGCACGCGCCCGGGCCTCCCGTGGCGCAGCATCAGCCGCACGCCCTCGGTGCCCACCGCCTCGGCGCCGAATACGAGCTGCCGCAGGCTCGAGTACACGTCGGCCCGTTCGCGGAGGTGCTGGTCGAGGAGCGCGGCGGTCTGGTACAGGTGGGTGATCCCCCCTTCGCGCAGCGCCCGGGCCAGCAGCGGCGCGGACAGGAGCACGTCGTGGCCCACGCCCACCAGCGCCGCCCCGTGCAGCAGCGCGCCCCAGATCTCGAACACGGCGGCGTCGAAGCTCGCGTTCGATGCCTGCGCCACCCGGTCTCCCGCCCCCATCGGCATGGTTCCGGGGATGCACGCCGCCAGCTGCACCACCTCGCGGTGGCCCATCATCACGCCCTTGGGCCTCCCCGTGCTCCCGCTGGTGTAGAAGACGTAGGCCAGGTTTCCGGCCGACACGGCGGCGCGCCGAGCGTGGTCCGGCTCGGCCGCGAGCGCGTCCGCGTCCGCATCGAGACGGACGATGTGCAGGCCCGCTCCGGCCAGCGGCGCGCAGAGGTCACCCTGGCTCAGCAGGACCCGGACGGAGGAGTCGGCGAGCATCAGCGCCATCCGCTCCGGCGGGTAGGTGGTGTCCACGGGAACGCAGCACCCGCCCGCCTTCATCACCGCCAGGGTGGCGGCCACCATCTCCACGCCCCGCTCCAGCAGCACGCCCACGCGCGTCTCGGGTCGCACGCCGAGGCCGGCCAGGTGGTGCGCCAGCCGGTTGGCCCATGTGTCGAGGTCGCGGTACGTCAGCTCCCGGCCGCTCCACGCCACCGCGAGCGCGTCGGGCGCGCGCTCGACCTGCGCCTCGAACAGCTGGTGGACGCAGGCGTCGCGCGGGAACGGGACCTCCGTCCGGTTCCACTCCTCCACCACGCGGCGGCGCTCCTCGGCCCCCGCCAGCCCGATCCGCGAGAGACGCACGTCCGGGTCGGCGGCGACCTGCTCCAGCACTCGCCGGAGGTGGTCGAGCATCCGCCGGATGGTGCCGGCCTCGAACAGGTCGGTGCTGTAGGTGAGCCCGCCGGCCAGGCCACGGGAGGTCACCATCAGGTCCAGCGACAGGTCGAACTTGGTGGTCCGGGTCTCGGCCTCGACCTCGCGGTCGCGCAGCCCGGCGAGACCGCCGCCCGGGATGTCGGCCTCGTGCAGGTCGAAGGTCACCTGCACCAGCGGCGACTGGCTGAGCGAGCGCTCCGGCTGCAGCTCCTCCACCAGGCGCTCGAAGGGAACGTCCTGGTGCTCGTACGCACCCAGCGTGGCCTCGCGCACGCGCCGGAGCAGCCGGCGGAAGCCCGGGTCGCCGGAAAGGTCGGTCCGCAGCGCCAGCGTGTTGACGAAGAAGCCGATCAGGGGCTCCACCTCGCGCCGCGTGCGCCCCGCGATGGAGGTGCCCACCACCACGTCGTCATCCCCGCAGTACTTCCCCAGCAGCACCTGGAAGGCGCCCAGCAGCACCATGTACAGCGTGGCCCCCTCGCTCCGCCCCACCCGCCGCAGCCCCTCCAGCAGCTCGACCGGAAGCGCGATCCGTTCGAGCGCGCCGCGGTAGCTCTGCACGGCGGGGCGGGGATGGTCGGCGGGAAGCTCCAGCAGCGCGGGCCCCCCGGCGAGCCGCTCCTTCCACCAGGCGAGCTGCCGGTCGAGCCGCTCGCCGCGCAGCTCCGCGCGCTGCCACGCGGCGTAGTCGGCGTACTGCACCGGCAGCTCCGCCAGCGGCGAATCCCTGCCCTCGCGGTACGCCTCGTACAGCGTCGACATCTCGCCGAAGAGAACCCCCAGGCTCCACCCGTCGCTGACGATGTGGTGCATGGAGATCAGCAGCACGTGGTCTTCCTCGTCCATCCGCAGCAGCGCCGCGCGGAAGAGCGGTCCGGCCGAGAGGTCGAACGGCCGTGCCGCTTCCTCGCCTGCCCGGCGCGTGACCGCCGCCTCGCGGT
>DASWMA010000813.1:0-3761 GCA_036399995.1 Longimicrobium sp.
GCCGGCCTCCTCCAGCAGCGCGCCGGCGCCGGCGCGGTCCAGGTCCAGCGTTTCCATCAGGATGCGCTCGCTGCGGTCCTGGAGCTTCAGGTTGGTGGCGCGCAGGTCCACCATCAGGTTGCCGAACACCTTGCCCAGGCGGATCATCGCGCCGGTGCTGATCATGTTCAGCACCATCTTGGTGGCCGTGCCCGCCTTCATGCGGGTGGACCCGGTCACCACCTCGGGGCCCACCAGCAGCGCGATCACCACGTCGTACACCTGCAGCATCCAGTCGTCGGGCGGGGTGCAGAGGAGGAAGCCGGCGCGGGCGCCCCGCTGCTTGGCCCGCGTGAGCGCCCCGTGCACGTACGGCGTGCTCCCCGACGCGGCGATGCCGAACACGAAGTCTTCGGGCCCCACCCCCATCTCGTCCATCACCTCGCCGCCGGCCTCGCGGCTGTCCTCGGCACCCTCCACGGCCTTGAGCAGCGCGTCGTAGCCGCCGGCGATCACCCCCTGCACCATCCGCGGGTCGGTGCCGTAGGTGGGTGGCATCTCAGACGCGTCGAGCACTCCCAGGCGGCCCGACGTCCCCGCGCCCACGTAGATCAGCCGCCCGTTGCGCCGGAAGGCGTCTTCGGCGAACTCCACGGCGCGCGCCACCTGCTCGAGCTGCGAGGCGACGGCGGGGGCGATGCGGTGGTCTTCGTCGTTGATCACGCGGACGATCTCCAGCGCCGACAGCCGGTCGATGTCCGTGGTGGCGGGGTTGCGCTGCTCGGTGAGCCGGGGGTCCAGCGGCTGCTTGGAAATCATCACGCAGGGAACGCGGTGAACGGCGCGGCTCCGGCCATCATCCTCGTGCGCCGCCGCCCCAACGTGCGCACTGCCGGGGGCGGATGCAAGGGCGGAGCCGGGACGACCCGCGGGCCCTCTCCCTGGCGCTGCGCGCCTGTCCCTCCCCCAAAACAACCTGGGGGAGGGACCGGGGCTCGCTTCGCTCGCGGCTGGTTCGCGTGCGGACGGAAGCTCGGATCGCGCTGCCAATCGGCGGAGTGAACACCGGCCTGTAGCCCGCGAAGGCGGACTTCGTGTGGTTGTTGCCGCGGTTTCAACCGCCCGGTCGGGCCCTCTCCCTGGCGCTGCGCGCCTGTCCCTCCCCCAATACAACCTGGGGGAGGGACCGGGGCTCGCTTCGCTCGCGGCTACTTCGTCGTGAGGCGGGCCAATCTCACCGCGCCACGGACCGCGCGCGGTTGAAGTCCGCGAAGGCGGACCGCGTGCAGTCGTAGCCGCGACTTCTGCAGTCGCATCTTCCCCCCGCCCCCCCGCCCCCCCGCCCCGTCCGCACCTCCGCACCTCCGCACCTCCGCACCTCCGCACCTCCGCACCTCCGCACCTCCGCACCTCCGCACCTCCGCACCTCCGCACCTCCGTACCGCGTACAAACGACTGAAGGCCCGGAGCCTTGGGGGGCTCCGGGCCTTCGTGGCGGGGGTCGGGCAGCGCTGAGGGCTCGGGGGCGGGAGGGGTGCTGCGGTCGTCGAGGAGGGGTGGTGGTGCAGTTGGTAGAGTTTGATACTGCCAGGTTCCTGAAGCGCTGTCCCCCCGGTGGCTTCGGCCACATATATGGGCAAGCGCGGGGCCAGTGCGGCACGCAAACGGATCTCGTTGTGTATCAACCACTTGGACTTTTACATCCCCGGGAATCGCACGTTTTCGCTGGGACTGTGGGCGGACACCTGGGGCGCGGCTGTCCCATGGGAGCGGGGCACGCGTGGGTGATGGCACCAACGGTAGCGGTCGCGGCACCCACCTGCCTCGCCACTCGCGGCTCGCGAGTTGGAGGGGGCCCCCAGAGGGTGTATCTTCAGGAACCGGCATGAATCGGCGTGGAATTTCGGCCCCGCAGGGAGCGTTGATGGCGAAGAGGTACGGGATCCGGGAAGTGTTCGCGACGCTGCAGGGCGAGGGCGCGCAGGCGGGGTCGCCCGCGGTGTTCCTCCGCTTCGCGGGGTGCAACCTGGGGTACGACGTGTGCCCCTGGTGCGACACCGACTGGGTGAAGGCGGTCTACAGCGAAGGGGTGGAAGGCACGCTGGGGCTGGTGCGCGCGGCGGCCGACGACGGGTTCGGCGGCGAACGGCCGGGGCTGCTGCTGGTGGCCACCGGCGGCGAGCCCAGCCTGCAGCTCGACCGTCCGCTCGCCGACGCGCTGCGGGCGCGCGGCTACCGCATCAGCATGGAGTCCAACGGCTCGCGGCCGGTGGACCGCTCGCTGGTCGACTGGCTCACCATCTCGCCCAAGCAGGCCCGGTTCGCGCAGAAGGAGGGTGACGAGCTGAAGGTGCTATTCACCGGCAGCTCGGCGCCGGGGATCACCCCCGACGTGGACGCGGTCCGCCGCCTGGCCGAGGGGACGCGCTTCGGCCACTACTTTCTGCAGGCGGTGGACGTCCCCGCCACCGGCGGCCCCAACTACGACGAGGCGGTGCGCGCGGTGATGGAGCTGGGCCCGCCCTGGCGCCTGTCGGTGCAGACCCACAAGGTGACGGGGATTCCCTGAACTGCTCCACAGGTGCGCCAGTGCGTGAGTGCGCGAGTGCGTTTTCGGCTCGTGTGATCCCGCCCGCACCTGCCGCAGCCGACAAGCCCAACGCACTCGCGCACCTGCGCACTCACGCACCTGTTCAGCGGTCCCGTTGCGCGCCTTCTACACCGACCGCTTCGTCCTTCCGCTCCCGCCGGGGCACCGCTTCCCCATGGTGAAGTACAGCCGCGTGCGCGAGCGCTGCCTGGCGGAAGCCGTGATCGCGCCCGGCGACATGGAAGAGCCGCCGGCCGCGGCCTGGGACGAGCTGGCGCTGGCCCACGACCGCGCCTACCTCGACGCGCTGCGCGACGGCGTGCTTCCCCCGCTGGCCCAGCGCCGCATCGGCTTTCCGTGGAGCCCGGAGATGGTGGAGCGCTCGCGCCGCTCGGCGGGGGCCACCATCGCCGCCTCGCGGGTGGCGCTGGCCGAGGCGGCGGCGGGCGGGTGGGGCGTGGCGGCCAACCTGGCCGGCGGCACGCACCACGCGGGCCCCGCGCACGGTGAGGGCTTCTGCGTGTTCAACGACGCCGCCGTGGCCGCGCGGGTCCTGCAGCGCGAGGGCCTGCTCGCCCGCGTGGCGGTGGTCGACTGCGACGTGCACCAGGGGAACGGCACCGCGGCCATCTTCGCGTGCGATCCCTCCGTCTTCACCTTCTCCATCCACGGCGCGCGCAACTTCCCCTTCCGCAAGGAGCGCAGCTCGCTCGACGTGGAGCTCCCCGACGGCGCCGACGACGACGTCTTCCTCAGCGCGCTGGAGCTGCACCTTCCCGACGCGCTCGCCGACTTCCGTCCCGACCTGGCCATCTACCTGGCCGGCGCCGACCCGTGGCGCGACGACCGCTTCGGGCGATTGGGGATGACCAAGGAGGGCCTGGCCGCGCGCGACCGCTTCGTGCTGGGCCTGCTGCGCGGCCTGGGCATCCCCACCGCCGTCGCGATGGCCGGCGGCTACGCCCGCGACACCGAAGACACCGTCGACATCCACGTCACCACCCTCCGCATCGCCGCGCAGATGCGGGCCGAGGCGCAGGCCGCGCCGCCCACCACTGCGCCCGCGATCGGCTGAGGAACGTCCCGCCCGCTGTGGCGCGGGGATTTGCGAGTGAACGTCGCGGCTACAACGCCACATCCTCCGCCTTCGCGGACGTAGATGGCGGAAACGACAGGCGGGCCAGCACTCATC
>DASWMA010000814.1:0-5579 GCA_036399995.1 Longimicrobium sp.
GCTCCGCGGGGGAGGGGGAGAGTAGAGCCGAAGGGACGCGCTTCACCCCTCCCGCGAAGCGGGAGGGGCGAGCGCTCTACGGCGCGGGGGAGGGCCCCCGCGGCGCCGCCGAAGCGCCTCTGCACCGATCGCGCGCGTCCGCCGCGCGCTTGCGTCAACCACCTGCCGTGCCGATGTTTGGGAGCCCTTCTCCCGTCTCCCGGAGCGGTCCCCCGCTGATGCAGCCCCTGACCCCCACACCCGTCGACCTGACCCACGCCGTGCGCACCGCGCCGCTGTTCGCGCAGGTCGCGCGCGAAACGCTGGACGCGCTCGCCGCCGCCGCCGTGCCGCTGGAGCTGGCCGACGGCGACGACGCGTTCACCGGGCCGGGCGAGAACGGGCTGCTGGTCGTGGTCGCGGGGCACCTCGACGCGGTGGAAGACGGCGCCCACGCGCTGCGCTGGCTGGGCGTGGGCGAGGTGTTCGACCGGCAGCAGACGCTGGCCGGGGTGGACCGCGCCGTGCGCGTGCGCGCCGCCGGCGCGGCGCGGCTGGCCTGCATCCCCTGCGAGGTGGCCGACGCGCTGGAACTGCGCGACCCGGCGTTCCGCGACGCGCTCAAGCGGATGCACGCGCGCCAGCTCCTCTGCCGCCTGGCCCCCGTCCTGGGCGCGCTGGACGGGCGGCTGCTCGACGAGGTGGAGCGCACCGCCGACTGGGTCTACCTGAACCGCGGCGACGTGCTGTTCGAGCAGGGCGACCCGGCCAGCGGCCTCTACTTCGTGGTGAGCGGGCGGCTGCTGGTGGAGCACGTGGGGGCAGACGGCACCGCGCGCCCCATCGGCGAGGCGGGGCGCGGGCAGAGCATGGGCGAGATGGCGTTCTTCACCGGCGCGCCGCGCACCGCCCGCGCCAGCGCCATCCGCGACAGCGTGCTGGTGGAGTTCACCAACGCCGAGTTCGACGCCCTGGTCTCGGCCCGGCCGCAGCTGATGCGCAGCGTGGCCGCGGGGCTGGTGGAGCGGCTGAACCAGGCCAACGTGAACGCCGGCGCCGCGCGCGTGGCCAACCTGGCCGTGCTCCCCGCCAGCCCCGGCGCGCCGGTGGCCGCGTTCTGCGAGCGGCTGGCGGCGGCGCTCACGACCTTCGGCCCCGTGCTGCGGCTGAGCTCGGCCACGGTGGACCAGCTGGTGGGCGAACCGGGGATCGCAGAGGCGCCCGAAGAATCGCCCGAGAGCGCGCGGCTGCTGGCGTGGGTGGAGGCGCGCGAGGGTGCGCACCGCTTCGTGCTGTTCGAGGCCGACGCGCACGCCAGCGCCTGGACGCGCCGCTGCCTGCACCAGGCCGACCGCGTGCTCCTGCTGGCCCGGGCCGACGAGGACCCGGCGCCGGGCGCGCTGGAGCGCGCGCTGCTCAACCAGCCGCGGCGGGTGACCGACGCGAAGCAGTGGCTGGTGCTGGTCCATCCGGAGCGCACAGACCAGCTGCCGACGGGCACCCGCCGCTGGCTGGAGCCGCGCTCGGTGGAGACGCACCACCACCTGCGCTGGGGGCACGCGGGCGACCTGGGGCGGCTGGCGCGGCACCTGGCCGGGCGCGCGGTGGCGCTGGTGCTGGGCGGCGGGGGGGCGCGGGGCTTCGCGCACATCGGGATGCTGCGGGCGCTGCGCGAGGCGGGGGTGCCGGTGGACCTGGTGGGCGGCACCAGCATGGGCGCCAGCATCGCCGCGCAGATCGCCATGGGGTGGAGCCCGGACCGCCTGGAGAGCACCAACCGCCACGTGTGGGTGAAGATCCGGCCGCACAAGGTGTACACCATCCCCGTGATCTCCATCATCAGCACCCGCAAGAGTGACCGCGTGGGCCAGATGCTGTACGGCGACACGCAGATCGAAGACCTGTGGACCCCGTTCTTCTGCGTGAGCAGCAACCTGAGCACGGCGGAGATGATGGTGCACCGCCGCGGCTCGCTGCTGTGGGCCGCCACGGCCAGCGCGTCGCTCCCCGGCGCCGCGCAGCCGGTGCTGCACGAGGGAAACCTGCTGTGCGACGGCGCGCTGCTGAACAACCTCCCCACCGACGTGGCGCGGCGGCTGGGCGGCGGCGTGGTGATCGCCGCCGAGGTGAGCGTGGAAGACGATTCGCAGTTCATCTGCGAGCGCATCCCCCGGCCCGGCGAGATCCTGCGCGACCGGCTGCTGCGTCGGAACACCATCAAGTTCCCGTCGCTGATGGAGCTGGCGCTGCGCGCCAGCATGCTGCACAGCGCCCACAACGAGCGCGCCGCGCTGGCCAGCGCCGACTTCGCGCTGCGCCCGCCGATCGACGGCTTCGAGCTGATGAACTTCGAGCCGCTGGACGAGCTGGTGAAGGTGGGCTACGAGTATGCCCGGGCCGAAGTGGCGGCGTGGATCGCCAGCGGGAAGCTGGAGGGGCTGCGCGAGTGATCCCGCGCCCTACCGGCGAGGGCGAGCGCGGCTCCTCGTGGCAGAGGAGGCCGCGCTCGTTCGTTTCTCACCAGGTGCAGCACCCCGACCACCACCCCCGGAATCGGACTGAGATGAAGATCCTGAAGTGGACCGCCGCGGCCGCGCTGCTCTGCGCGGCCATCTCCCTGCCCGCCCAGGCGCAGAGCACGCGGCAGGAGCAGAGGCCGCGGCAGGAGCGCAACCGCATCCGCGCCGAAGAGATCGCGCAGTCCAACGCCAGCACGGTGTACCAGCTGATCCAGGCGCGCCGCGGGATGTGGCTGATGCGCAACCAGCCCACCAGCCTGGGCGACGACCCCGGGGCGGGGCGGATGCTGGTGTTCCTCGACGGCGCGCAGCTCGACGGCGTGGAAGACCTGCGCCAGATCGCCACCGCCGGCGTGCGCCTGGTGGAGTTCCTGAACCCGGGCGAGACGGAGCACAAGCTGGGGAAGTACAGCGTGGTCGGCGCCATCCGCGTGGTCACCCGCGAAGAGTCGCCGCAGGACTCCGCCCGCACCGCGCACCAGCGCTGACCCGGGGCGTTTGCGACGAGGGCCGCTCGCCGTGGGGCGGCGCGTGACAGAAAATGCAGCGGCGGCAGCTGCTCGCTGCCATCTCCGACGCCGAGGTCCAGGAGCCGCGCTCACATTCGCGCAAAAAAGACGAGCCTTGTTCGGCGCGCCGCAGGGGCACACCTTGGAAGCATCAGTGATGGGCCTTCCCCCCCTGATCCACGGAGTGACTCCATGAAGAAGAAGCTGGCGCTTGATGTAAACACGCTGCAGGTCGAGTCGTTCGACCTGTCCGGCAAGGACAGGAGCGGGCGTGGGACCATTCACGCGCATGTCACCGAGGTGGGCGGCAACTCGTGCTACACCCAGTGCAGCGGAACGAACTTCACCGACTGGAATTCCTGCGTCGGCGGCTGCAGCGACAGCGGCTGCAACGGCCGTCCCTGTCAGACCGAGTAGCACTCCACGGGCGTACCGCATTCGTTGCGCTCCACGCCACGCGAGGTGGGCGCGCGGGTGATCGACGCTCCCGGTTGATTTCGGCGCGGCGGTCGGATAGCTTTAGCGAGCTTCCGCCGCCGCGCTAAGTCGTTGGAGATCGGCGGGATGCGGTGCCCCCTGGTGTAAAGGCAGCACAGCGGTCTTTGGAACCGTTAGTGGAGGTTCGAATCCTCCGGGGGCAACTGGCCCCAAGCCGACGCGCGGCTTGGGGCCTTTTCGCGTCCGCCGGCGACGGTGTACCGGATCATACCCAATCGCAGCGCATCGTTCGGCGTCAGCTTCAGCAAGGCTTTCTCAGAGGGCACGGGGGACGCCGAGCAACCCTCTGCGGACCTCCGGGTCCTCGGTGAGAGTCCAGGCCAGCCGCAAGCCGGAACGGTGTCCTGAGATCCGGTATTCGTGCCCGGGCTGCCCAGCCGTGCTCCCGGATGCACCGGCGCCCGCGACGCGCGCGCGGGAGCAGCCTGCTGCTGCCGGACGGACGGACCAAGGGGGCGGCGGGTTCGGAGCGTCATCCCCCCCGAAAGATCGGCTGCTGGTTTCGACGGCTTCCCTGCTTGACGAGCGCCGCTCACCTCCTCTGTCCCACAACTCGCTGCACGCCTGTTCCTCCGCTGTCCCAATCTGGCGCGGGGCCGATGGCGCGCATAACTATTTCCTAATTCAATCGTCCATCAGGGTGATCAAGTAGTCGATTTCGCAACAGGTTGAGCCTGATCTGGCTGGACGTTTCGCGTAAAACCGCCACTTGTGTTTCTCCCCGGTTTTTGGCACCCTTCCCTCCGCGGCTCCTGAGCACCGGCAGCACCGGGGCATGAGGGCTGGAGCGCCGCCCGATCCGCACCCGCTCACCCGACCCGTGCAAGCCGGTCGGCCGTGATCCTCGTACCGCACGTTGGCCCTGCAACGGATCTTCTTACCCTGATGCCTCTTTTGCGCCGTAACGTGCGATCCGTCCCGGATCTCCGACCGTCGGGGGGTGCCGGATGAGCGTAGACCTGCAGCTGCCGCCCCACCTCGCCTCGCTGGCGCGCGCGCTGGGCGTGGTGCGGCCCGACGGCGGAGTGGACGCCGGCTGGTTCGAGCACCCGCTGGAGCGCGTCCAGACCATCGTGTCGGACCGCGACCAGCGCGCGGCCCTCTTCCACCTGCTGGAATCGGCGCTCCCCTCCACGCCCGAGATGGGCGCGGGTGGCGCGCGGTGGTATCCGCTGCTCGACCCGGGCGGCCGCGGCAACGTGTTCCTGACCGTGGACGGCGACCGCATCGGGGTGGCGGCGAGCATCGCCACGCCGGAGGGGGAGGTGCCCGGCGCGCGCGCCTCCGTCCGCCTGCCGCTGGTGGACATGTCGGGCGGCATCGTGGAGGCGGTGGCCGCGTCGCCCGCGGCGCCGCTGGAGGTGGCGGTGGAGGCCGGGTTCGGCGCCGGCGCGCACCCGTCGTCCATCGCCGTGATCGCGTCGGTGGACGTGCAGGGCGGCGGCAGGGTGCGCGTGGTGCTGGAGAACGTGGATCCCACCGCGCCCCCAGGCACGCGGACGGAGCTGGACCCCACCCGGCTCGACGACGACGCCGTCCGCGTGATCCAGGGGCTGCTGGCGAACGTCCTGGCCTCCACCGCGTCGGACGGCGACGACTCCGCCGCCGGCCGCCTCGCGCGCCACCTGCCGGGGGTGCTGGGGATGGACCCGGCGCTCCCCGCGCTGCCGCTGGCCCGCGTGCTCGCCGACGCCGGCGCCATCCGCGGCTGGCTGGCGGCGATCGCGGGCGACGCGGCGGCGCTGCAGGGGTGGTTCGCCCACCTCGCCGGTCTGCTGGGCGCCGCCCCGCCCACACCCGACGCGCCGCTGCGGGCGCAGCTGATCGCCCTGGGCGGTGGCTCGTCGCTCGACCTGACGATCGCCGCCGGCGGCGACCCGGCGGTGCTGCGGCTGGGGATCGCCTTCACCGCCGGCGCCGGCGCGGGGCGGCTCGAGGCGGCGGCCACCCTGGCGGGAATCCCCCTGGCCGGCACCGCGCCCGCCGCGGTGCTCCCCGCCGCGCAGCTGCGCCTGGTGACCCCCGCGGCGGGCGCGATCGTGGACGCGCCGGCCATCCGCGTGGGCGCGCTGGC
>DASWMA010000815.1:0-5255 GCA_036399995.1 Longimicrobium sp.
GTTCCTCAGGTCCGCCTGCTCAGGGTGTGCCGGGAGGCCTGATGTTGCGAATTCCGGGGGCGCCGCCCCGCCCTACATCACCATCCCGCCGTCCACCACCAGCACCTGCCCGGTGATGTACTGCGCCCCCGGCCCCGCCAGGAAGCGGACGGCCGGAGCGATGTCCTGCGGCCGGCCCAGCCGGCCCAGCGCGATCTGCCCCATCAGCGCGTCGCGCGCCGCTTCGGGCAGGTCGGCGGTCATGTCGGTCTCAATGTATCCCGGGGCTACGGCGTTGACCAGAACCCCCCGGCTGGCCAGCTCCTTGGCCACCGCCTTGGTCAAACCGATCACCCCCGCCTTGCTGGCCGCGTAGTTCGACTGGCCCTTGTTGCCGGTGATCCCCACCACGCTGGTGATGTTGATCACGCGGCCCTGCCGGCGCTTCATCATCCCGCGGCTGGCCGCGCGGATGGTGTTGAAGGCGCCGCGCAGGTTGGTGTCGATCACGGCGTTCCAGTCGTCGTCCTTCAGCCGCATCAGCACGTTGTCGCGCGTGACGCCGGCGTTGTTCACCAGCACGTCGAGGGAGCCCAGCTCCTCCTCCACGCGCTTGACCAGGGCGTTCACCGCCTCGGGGTCGGCCACGTCGCAGCCGTAGCCGCGGTGCCCCTCGCCGGGGAGCCCTTCGGCCGCCTGCCGCGCCCGCGCTTCGTCGCGCGCGACCACCGCGATCTTCGCGCCCGCGTTCGCCAGCTCTTCGGCGATGGCCAGGCCGATGCCGCGCGAGCCCCCGGTCACCAGCGCCACCTGTCCCTGTAGCTCCACCCGTGCGTCTCCCGTAGCGCTTGTCGTCAGGTCACGTTCAACTGCAAGAACAACAACGGCAACAGCCCGGCGGCGGGTTGGGCGTGTGTCCCCGCTGACGTCCGCCCCGGCGGCGGGTTGAACCCCGCCGCTGAACCATCGAGAAGTCCGCCTTCGCGGACTGCGGCGTCAGTCCCGGTGCGCCACGGCGAGGCATTCTCCGCCCGACACCACCCCGATGGGGCCCGATGCGCGGCTTCGAACTCTCCGCCGCACCCCCGCCGGTAGTCCGCGACGGCGGACTTCGTGTGGTCGTTGCCGCGGTTTCAACCGCCCGGGCGATCCCACCCCCGGTGCGATCCCGGCCCCCGTCGCGCGTTCGCTTCAGCCCGCGCCCGACCCCGCGGCGTCCATGAAGGCCCGCACCTGCTCCGCCGTGCCCAGCGTGGTCCCCATCCCGGCGGCGGCGGGGTCGATGCGCTTCAGCATCCCGGTGAGCACCTTGCCGGTGCCCACCTCCAGGAAGCGCGTCACCCCCAGCTCAAGCATGGTGCGCACCACGTAGCTCCAGCGCACGGCGCTGGTCAGCTGCTGCACCAGCAGCCCGCGTGCGGTGGACGCGTCGCCCACCGCCTGCGCGGTCACGTTGGAGACAATGGGGAACAGCGGGTCGCGGAACTCCACGCTCTCCAGCTGCTCGCGCAAGCCCCCCTCGGCCACCGCCATCAGCGGCGAGTGGAAGGCGCCAGACACGTTCAGCGGCTGCACCTTTTTGGCGCCGGCGTCCATCAGCATGCTGCCGCAGCGCTGCACCGCGTCCATGTCGCCGCTGATCACCACCTGCCCCGGCGTGTTGAAGTTGGCGGGGACCACCACGGAGCCCTCGGCCGAGGCCTGCCCGCACACGCCTTCCACGATGTCGTCGTCCAGCCCCAGCACGGCGCTCATGGCGCCCGGGCGCTGCTGGCCGCCCTCGAACATCAGCTCGCCGCGGCGCCGCACGGTACGCAAAGCGTCCGCCAGCTCCAGCGAGCCGGCGGCGTGATAGGCGCTGAACTCGCCCAGCGAGTGGCCGGCGGCGCACACCACCTCCAGGTCGGTGGCACGCAGCACGGCCCACACCGCGGCGCTGTGCGCCAGCAGCGCGGGCTGCGCGTTGCGGGTGAGCGTCAGCTCGTCCTCCGGCCCTTCCCAGCACAGCTGGGACAGGCCGAAGCCGAGCGCGTCGTCGGCGGCCTGCCAGACGTCGCGCGCCTCGGGAAACGCCTCCGCCAGGTCCTTCCCCATCCCCACCGCCTGCGACCCCTGCCCGGGGAAGAGCAGGCCGATCCGCTCACCCATGAATAATCCTGGCTCCGTACCGGTCCTCGGTTGTCTTAACAGGTGCGCCAGTGCGCCAGTGCGTTGGATCGCGCGGGTCTGAAGCGCACTCGCGCACTCGCGCACTCACGCACTAGCGCACCTGTTCAGCCGTTCCTACATCCGCACCACGTTCGCCGCCCAGGTGAACCCCGCGCCGAACGCCACCATCAGCACCAGCGAGCCGTCCTTCACCCGCCCCGCCTCGCGCGCCTCGTCGAGCGCGACGGGGATCGAGGCCGAGCTCATGTTGCCGTAGCGGTCCACGTTGATGTAGACCTTCTCGGGCGGGATCTTGGCGTACTTGGCCGTCGCGTCGATGATGCGGATGTTGGCCTGGTGCGGCACCAGCAGGTCCACGTCGTCGCCGCTGCAGCCGGCGCGCTGAAGCGCGTTCTCGGCCGCGTCGCACATGCTGCGGACCGCGCTCTTGAACACCTCGGGCCCCGCCATCTTCACGTAGTGCGAGCGCTCGTCGAGCACCGCGATGTCGAGCGGGAACTTCGCGCCGCCGCCCGGGCGGTAGAGGAGCTCGGCCAGGGTGCCGTCGCTCTTCATGTAGCCGGAAAGGATGCCGCGCCCGTCGCCCTCGGCGGCCTGGATCACCGCCGCGCCGGCGCCGTCACCGAACAGCACGCAGGTGGCGCGGTCGGTCCAGTCGATGATCGACGACATCTTCTCGGTGCACACCAGCAGCACCGTCTTCGCCTGCCCCGCGGCGATGTGCGCCTCGGCCATCTGCAGGCCGTACAGGAAGCCGCTGCAGGCGGTGGCGAAGTCGTAGGCCGCGGCGTTCCTGGTGCCCAGCAGCGCCTGGATGTCGCAGGCGGTGGAGGGGAGGAGGCGGTCGGGGGTGGCGGTGGAGACCATGAGGATGTCCACCTCCTCGGGCCCGATCCCCGCGCGCTCCATGGCGATGCGGGCGGCGTTGGCGCCCATGTCGGCGGCGCCGGTGTCCTTGTCGGCCAGGCGCCGCTCGGTGATCCCGGTGCGCGAGCGGATCCACTCGTCGCTCGTCTCCACCACGCTTTCCAGGTCGTGGTTGGTCACGACGCGCGGGGGGTTCCAGCGGCCCATGGCCGCGATGCGGGCCCGGGGCTGGCGTGCTGCCTGGATCATCGTTCCTCGCTCGTTTCCGCCAGCTCGCCGATGCGGGCCGCGATGTGCTCCACCATCCTGCGCTCCACCGACCGGGCGGCCACGCCGATGCCGTTGCGGATGGCCTGCGGCGGGCTTCCGCCGTGCGCGATCACCACCACGCCGTTCACCCCCAGCAGCGGGGCGCCGCCGTAGGTCGAATAGTCCAGCCGCTGGTACAGCCGCCGGATGTCGAGCTTCACCCCCTGCTTCTCCATCTCGGCCTTCAGCTCGGCCGCCATGAAGCCGGCGATGCTCTCGTAGAACTTGAGCAGCACGTTCCCCACGAAGCCGTCGCACACCAGCACGTCGCAGGCGCCGCGGATCACGTCGCGCCCCTCCACGTTCCCCACGAAGTTGAGCGTGGGGCTGGCTTCGAGCAGGCCGTAGGTCTCCACGGTCTGCTCGTTCCCCTTCCCCGGCTCGGTGCCGATGTTCAGCAGCCCCACGCGGGGCTCGTTCACCCCCAGCAGGTCCTGGGCGTAGATGGTGCCCAGGTGCGCGAACTGGAGGAGGTGCTGCGGGCGCGTGTCCACGTTGGCGCCCATGTCGATCAGGAAGAAGGTCCCCGTCTCGCTGGGCACCGGGCTCCCCACGGCCGGCCGGTCGACCCCGGGGATCGGGCGCAGCAGGATGGCGGCCGCGGCCATCACCGCGCCCGTGCTCCCGGCCGAGAGGAAGCCGTCGGCCTTGCCGTCCTTCACCAGCCGCGTGCCCACCACGATGGACGAGTGCGGCTTGCGGCGCACCGCCGTGGTGGGCGACTCGCCGGGGTCGATCACGTCGGGCGCGTGCACCACCTGGATACGGGCGCGGTCGGCCTGCGGGTGCCGGTCGAGCTCGGCGTTCACCTTCGCCTCGTCGCCCACCAGCACCACGGTCAGGTCGTTCCGGTCAAGCAAAGCTCCGACCGCCCCCTCGACCTCAACGGTCGGGGCGCGGTCGGAGCCCATCGCGTCTACCGCGATCCGCATTTCCGTCAATCTGGGAGGTTCGCTCAGAACTCTTCCACTTCGATCCGCTGGACCTTCTTGTAGTAGCCGCAGTTGCCGCACACGGTGTGCGGCTGGGTCGGATCGCCGCACTGCGGGCACGCATTCACGGTCGGCATCGCGGCCTTCACGTGCGTGCGGCGCTTGCGCTGGCGCTGCTTGCTCTGGCGTCTCTTCGGTACGGCCATCGTTCCCCTCTATTCCCGGCTGGGCTCTGAATGGTTCAAGCGTCGTGGTCGAACTTCACGTTCTTCAGCGCGTCCCACGGGCTCGCGCCCTGCTCGGGAACACACTCGCACGCCCCTTCGTTGAGGTCGGCGCCGCACGTGGGGCAAAGCCCGCGGCACTCCTCGCGGCAGAGCGTGAACTGGGGCACCTGCAGCAGCACCTGCTCGCGGACGGCGTCGGTCAGGTCCAGGTCGTCGCCGCGCGCGGGGAGCGGGTAGACCTCGCCATCGTCCATCTCGTCGTCACCGTCGACCGGCGTGGCGAACAGCAGGTCCACGTGGTCGCCGATCTCGGCATCGACCGGCTCCAGGCAGCGCCGGCAGGGCTGGCGCACCCGGGTCTTCAGGGTGCCGCGCACCAGCACGCCTTCGCCCACGCTGTTCGCGGTGAGGTCCACCTCCACGGGAGCGGTCAGCTCCACGCCGGCGTCCTCCCACATCGGGTGGTCGGGCGGAACCTGCTCGCGCAGGCGCACTTCTCCGCGGTCCACCGCCGCCAGGTTCAAATGCAACATAAACCGGAAAAGTATCCCATCTCGCCCCGCCTGTCAACCAAACGCGGGGCGTTCCGGGAGGGAATGCGGTTGCGGCCCCGCCCGCCGCGCGATCGATCCGCACGGCGTGAACGGGGCCCGGAAGCTCGTGTGCCGGGCCGGGCGCCGCAAGGGGCGCCCGCCCGGCACAGGGAGGTGGTACACCGCACCGGCCGATCGGGTCGTACGCCGAGTGGGTTTGCTCCTTCTGGATGGGAGAG
>DASWMA010000816.1:0-11078 GCA_036399995.1 Longimicrobium sp.
TGTACACCAGGCCCGAGTTCCTGGAGCGGCGCTACTCGCCCGCGGCGCGCTGGTACCTGGCGGGGATCTCCATCGTGGGCTACGTGCTCACCAAGATCTCGGTGACGATCTTCGCCGGCGGGGTGGTGTTCGAGGCGCTGATGGGGATCAACTTCTGGACGGGCGCCATCCTGGTGGTGGTGGCCACGGGGATCTACACCCTGTTCGGCGGGCTGCGCGCGGTGCTGATCACCGACACCATCCAGATGGTGGTGCTGATCGGCGGCTCGATCGTGGTGACGGTGGTGGGGCTGAACGCCGTGGGCGGGTGGGGCGAGATGACGCGCGCCGCCGGCCCCGAGTTCATGGACATGTGGAAGCCGGCCAGCGACCCCGCCTTCCCCTGGACCGGGATCCTCTTCGGCGCGCCGATCCTGGGGGTGTGGTACTGGTGCACCGACCAGTTCATCGTGCAGCGCGTGCTGGCCGCGCGGAACCTGTCGGAGGCCCGGCGCGGCACCATCTTCGCCGGCTTCCTGAAGATCCTCCCGCTCTTCATCTTCGTGATTCCCGGCGTGGTGGCCATGGTGCTGGCGCGCCAGGGGCGGCTGCAGCTGGGCTCGCCCGACCAGGCGCTCCCGGCGCTGGTGGCCGAGCTGCTGCCGTCGGGGCTGCGCGGGCTGGTGGTGGCGGGGCTGCTGGCGGCGCTGATGAGCTCGCTCTCGTCGGTGTTCAACTCCACCTCCACGCTGATCACCTGGGACGTCTACAAGAAGCTGCGGCCGGACGCGTCGGAGCGGCAGCTGGTGACGGTGGGGCGCCTTTCCACCGGGGTGCTGGTGGTGCTGGGGCTGCTCTGGATCCCGCTGATGAAGCTGATCTCGGGCCAGCTCTACCAGTACATCCAGAGCGTGCAGGCCTACATCGCCCCGCCGATCACCGCGGTGTTCCTGCTGGGGCTGTTCTCGAGCCGCCTGAACGCGCGCGGGGCGATGACCTCGCTGCTGGTGGGCTTCGTGCTGGGGATGGGGCGGCTGGTGGCCGAGCTCAACAAGGCGAGCCTGGACGGATGGCTGCTGGCGTATGCCGAGATCAACTTCCTGCACTTCGCCGCGTTCCTGTTCGTGGTGTGCTCGGCGGTGCTGGTGGTGGCGTCGATGACGGCACCCGCCCCTTCGCGCGAGCAGCTGGCGGGGCTCACCTTCCAGACCACGCCCGCGGGCGAGCCGCAGGAGCCCGCCGGCCGCCGCACCGAGGGGGTGGTGCTGAGCGCGCTGCTGGTGGCCACGGTGGTGGTGATCTGGCTGTACTTCTCCTGACCCGGCGCGCGGCCGGCCGCAGGCCGCCGGTGAACCCCGGCCTCACCCGGAAGCGACGGAACCGGCGGAGTAGCGCTCCGCCGGCTTCGTGGCGCCGGGTGAGGCTTTCTTCGCAAGTGGACCCCGCATGATCCATCGTCTCCGCACCCTCGGCCTCACCTGCGCCGCGCTCGCATCGACCACCATGCTGACGGGGCAGACGCCGCTCTACCGCTCCGACGCGTTCACCGTCACCGGCAGCTCGGTGCGGCAGGGGCGCTTCGAGGCGGTGGCGCTCTCGCGCGACACGATCGTCTCGAGCTATCCGCGCTCGGGACGCGAGATGCACTTCCGCTTCAGCATCAACGGGGCGGACAACGAGTTCCGGCCGGGGACGGAGCACACGCTGTACATCCGCCCCACGAACGGGGCGATCGTCTCGCCGGTCTACGTGTTCGGGCGCGAGCAGCCTCCCATCGTCCCAACCCCGGAAGATTTCGCGACCAGCGAGGAGGGCGTCGCGCAAGTGACCATCCGCCTCGACCTGCGGCAGGTGCTGCGCAGCTTCGCCGAAACGGGGTCGTACGATCCGCCCGAGGGGCCGCCGATCCGGCGGGAGGACTTCGGCGCGGTGTACGCCATCGGCGACGTGGAACCGCTGAGCTGGGACGTGCGCGGGCTGCGCCCCGGCATCCCCGCAGAGCTCACCGACCGCGATGGCGACGGCATCTACACGGCCACACTGGCGATCGAGGCGCAGTACACGCGCCCCCGCGCGGCGGACGGGCGGGCGATCTGGGCGCGGCGGGCCGACGTCTCGGCCTTCCCCCAGCTCACGTCGCCCCAGCCGCTGCTGGACGCGCTGTACCGGATGAGCCTGGAAGAGCTGACGCAGCTGGTGCGCGACGACGGCGCGCTCGCCGCGGGGGCCAAGTGGCCCGGCGTGTGGACGCGCGACGTGTCGTTCGCGTCCGTCCTGGGGGTGGCGATCGTGGCGCCCGACGCGGTGCGGAAGAGCCTGATGGCCAAGGTGGATTCCGCGGGCCGCATCATCCAGGACACGGGCACGGGGGGCTCGTGGCCCAACTCGACCGACCGGATGGCGTGGGCGCTGGCCGCGTGGGAGGTCTACGCCGTGACCGGCGACCGCGGCTGGCTGCGCCGCTCGTACGACATCATCCGCCGCAGCGCCCGGGCCGACCGGCACGCCATCTTCGACGCGGAGACGGGGCTGGCCATGGGCGAGACCTCGTTCATGGACTGGCGCGAGCAAAGCTACCCGCGGTGGATGGAGCCGCGTGACATCGCGCGCTCGCAGGCGGTGGGGACCAACGCGGTGCACTACGCCACCTACGTGATCCTGGCCGACATGGCGCGGGCGCTGGGCGAGCCGCCGGCGGAGTGGACGCGGACGGCCGACCGGCTGCGGGGGGCGATCAACACGCACCTGTGGCAGCCGCAGGCCGGCTACTACGCCACCTTCCGCTACGGCCGCGCCTACCAGCCGCTGGAGGGGCGGTCCGACGCGCTGGGCGAGGCGCTGGCCATCATCTACGGCGTCGCCGACCCGGCGCGGCAGGCGCAGATCGCCCGCAGCACCCCGGTGGTGGCGTTCGGCGCGCCCACCTTCTGGCCGTACATCCCCAACATGCGGCGCTACCACAACGGCGCGCTCTGGCCCTTCGTAAGCGCGTTCTGGACGTGGGCGGCGGGGCAGGCGGGGAACACCGCGGCGGTGGAGCACGGGCTGGCGTCCATCTATCGCCCCGCCGCGCTCTTTCTGACCAACAAGGAGAACATGGTGGCCGAGACGGGCCACTTCGACGGCACCGTGCTGAACAGCGACCGGCAGCTCTGGAGCGTGGCGGGCAACCTGGCGACCCACTTCCGCGTGCTGTTCGGGATGCGCTTCGGGCCCGACCGGCTGGCGTTCGCCCCGATGGTGCCGCCGGCGTACGCGGGCGAGCGGACGCTGTCGAATCTCCGCTACCGGGGCGCCGTGCTGACGGTGACGGTGCGCGGCCACGGCAACGGCGTGGCGAGCGCGCGGCTGGACGGGCGGCCGGTCGCCCGCGCCGAGGTCCCCGCCACGCTCACGGGCGCGCACACGCTGGAGATCGTGATGAACGGCCGCTGGCCGGCGGACCGGATCGCGTTGTACGAGAACCGCTGGGCGCCCGAGACGCCCGTGGCGAAGATCGAGAACGGGCTGCTGACGTGGACGCCCGTGCCCGATGCCGGGCGCTACACCGTGTACCGCAACGGGAAGGAATACGCGAGCACGGCGATGCCCTACACGATGGTGGGCACCCGGGAAGACTCGCTGGCCGAGTGGCAGGTCTCGGCCTCGCGGGCGATGTACACGTCGTTCCTGAGCGAGCCGGTGCGGGTCGTCCCCACCGGCGTGGAGACGCTGGCGCGGCCGCGGAGCGCACCGCTGGAGCGCGAGCACGCCGGGTTCACGGGCGAGGGGTACGTGCGGCTGACGCGCGAGGCGAACACGCGCGTGGAGGTGCCGGTGACGGTGGCGTGCGCCGGCGTGTACGACGTGGACGCGCGCTACGCCAACGGGAGCGGGCCGATCAACACCGAGGCGAAGGCGGCGATCCGCACGCTGCTGGTGGACGGGCGTGAGGCGGGCGTGCTGGTGATGCCGCACCGCGGCACCGACCTGTGGACCGACTGGGGCTACGGCACCACCGTGCGGGTTCGCCTCAGCGCCGGCGCGCACGTGCTGACGCTGGCGTTTACACCGCTGGACGAGAACATGGACGGGCGCATCAACACCGCGCTGCTCGATCACCTGCGGCTGACGCGCATCGGCGCGTGCGAGGTGCAGCGCGTGCCGTAAGACCGTAAAACAGCAGTGAACGCAGAGCATCGGAGCAAAGGGGAGTCAGGGGGAGAACTGCGAGTCGTTCTCCCCCTGACTCCCTTCCACTCCGATGCTCTGCGTTCATTGCTGTTGTAGTTCTCGAGCCCAGGCGTCCGCGAGGGGGATGACCGCGCCTTCCGCGGCCGAGCGGCGGGCGGCTTCGATGATTGCGAGCGTGGCGATGGCGTCGGCGGGGTTCACGGGCGGCGGGGCGCCATCCCGCAGCGCGGCGGCGATGGCGGCGTAGTATGCGGGATAGTCGCCGCGCTCGGTGGGCACCGGCTCCCAGGTCTCCCCCGCACCCAGGCGGCCCCAGCGCTCCGGCGGCTCCTGGCCCCAGTCGGCGGCGCCGGGGCGGCCGCCGGCGCGCAGCACGGCCTCCTGCACGTCCAGGTGCTGCTTCACGTAGGCGGCGCGGCTGCCCAGCACGCGCATCCGGCCGTTGTCGTCGCCCGAGATCGAGCTCATCCACAGGTGCGAGCGCACGCCGGACGCGTGGGTGAGCGCCACGAACGCATCGTCGTCCACCTCCACGCCGGGGCGGCGGCGGTCCAGCTCGGCGTAGAGGTGCGTGGCGGGGCCGAAGAGGACCAGCGCCTGGTCGACCAGGTGGCTCCCGAGGTCGTACAGCACGCCGCCCGCCTCGGCGGGGTCGCCCTGCTCGCGCCATCCCCCCTTCGGCGTCGGCCGCCAGCGTTCGAAGCGCGATTCGAAGCGGTGCACGTCGCCCAGCGCGCCTTCGGACAGCAGGCGGCGGAGCGTGAGGAAATCGCCGTCCCACCGCCGGTTCTGGAAGACGGAGAGAAGCAGGCCGCGCCCAAGAGCCGCGTCCACCACGCGCCGCGCGTCATCCGCCGTGGCGGCGAGGGGCTTGTCTACGACGACGGGGAGGCCCGCATCCAGCGCGGCGAGCGCGAGCGGCACGTGCGTGCGGTTGGGCGATGCGACCACGACCAGGTCCACCTCGCCGGCGCGCTCCCACAGCCGCTCGGCGGAATCGACCACCGTCACGCCTGGGTGCTGCTCGCGCGCCTGCGCGGCCCGCTCCGCGTTCGACGTGACGACCGTCGCGAGGCGCAGCCCCGGCGTGGTCGCGATCAGCGGCGCATGGAAGGACGCGCCTGCGAGGCCGTAGCCGATCAGCGCGACGCGAAGCTCACCCGTTCGATCCAATCTCCCATCCCGTTGGCGGGCCCCCGGGTGCCGGCGAGCGATCGCCGGCATCCGAGGGCGGTTCCGGTCACGGCTCCGCCTTCAGCGCGGCGCCCCGCGCAGATCCCTTTTGCTCGCCGTCCGACTCCTTCTCCGCCACCAGCGGCCTCGCCGCGGTGAGGCGGAACGAGTCGAGCACGCGCTCCGACGCCGCGGCGGTGCTCGCATTCCTGCGGCGATCCAGGACCATCACCATCCACATCTCGAGCTCGCCCTCGCGTCGAACCGAAATCTCCACCGTTCCGTGTATGGGGTCGTCCTTCGCTTCGTCGGGCGAGATGCTGACACGTATGCGAACACCGAGGCGATCGCCGCTCTCGAAGTCTCGCGGCTCGCCCAGCACAGTGACCTCGCCAGAGGCATTAAGCATTCCGACACGTAAGAGCTGCAGCATGGCACGTCGGGTGGCCATGCTCGTGTCCGGAACCTCCGGGGAATGGATCCGTTCCACCACCACCACGGTGTTCTCGTTGCCGAATGAGTAGATCTGCACCTGGAACTGGTTGCGCGTTGTCGACTCCCTCCTTATCGGCGTGCACCTGGCGGGGAGCGCGATCTCGTAGCCGTCGCCGTGGTGAACCGGCTGGGCGCGCTGTCCGTGAACCGGTGCCGCGGTGGCGGCCGTCAGAAACGCGAGGGCGAAATAGGTACGCATTGTAGAGTTCTCTCTGCCAAGCGGGATGTTGATCCGACGCCGGAAGGTCCGGCGCGGGTGACGTCGTTCGAAGGACCGGAAGGAACTACGGAAACCTCTGATGGACTGATCACCTCCGGGATCTGGACTGCTCGGTATATCTGGGTATCCCCGCCGCGTCGGGCAGGGACAATAATTGGCGCAGATCTGACGTTCGGCGCTCAATGCCACCCTTCGCATGGCGCGGACCGGCACGCACAGCCAAGCGGTGCCTCCACCCAAGATGTTGCTGTGATAGACTTTGGGACGGCGCCGGCGGTGAATGGCCCACCTCCGGACCATCACGTCGATGAGGCGGCGCCGTCCCACCTGCTCCCCAACCGTCCCAGCCATGGCCGGCCATCGCCGCGTCAACCCGCATGGAGCGGCACGCCTCCCCGGCCGGTGGCGATGGGAGGTCTGCGAATCCGCAGCGTTTCTCGCCATCGTCCACCGGCTCTCTCGACGCCGATCCGTTCGAGAGTCGCGAGGGGTCCGTCCGGCTCTGCTACTGCATTCTGTCGCACCGGGCACGCGCGCGTGACGATTATGGATGGGAAGGTAACAATGTGAACATCGACAGATCACGCGGAGCCAACCACCGGTCACGAGAATCGCGCTGGCGAGGGTGACCCCGGCACGGAACAATCGCCCAAAAATCAAGGTAGATTAAGGAGATACAAGCATTCGGCGGCGCTTTTGCCGCGCACCGGGCACTCTCGGTGGAGGCTTGTGCATCGAGCCGTGATGGTGCATGATTGTTAGCAACGCTTCCAATTTGCACGAACGGGTCAGGGAAGCAGACCCGGCAGCATGCAATCTCAGGGGGAGGAGACGATGGATCGCCAGCTTCGTAGACCGGCTCGGGAGGCGCAGCGCATCAGGCCCGTGGCGTACGCCGGGGGACGCACGAACGCACGTGGCGCCGACACGTGGCCGCCCCGCGGCCCCGACCCGCGGATCGCGGCGGCGCAGGAGCTGGTGGGGGTGATGTTCTCCACCGCCAAGGAGCTGCGGCACATCGCCGAGCAGCACTTCGACGAGCTGTTCGTCCCCACCGAGACGGTGGACGAGAGCGCGTACCGCGCGGTGGTCGCGCTCCGCACCGAAACGCTGGGCACGCTGCTGGTGCACGCCGAGCGCGAGCGGCACTGGTACCCGTTCCGCGCGACCCGCGTGGAGCTGGCGCGCCCGGAGCTCCGGCTCGGGAACGGGCGCCCCGAGGCGCCCCGGCCGCGCCTGCCGTACGGCTATCGCATCCCCGCCCGCCCGCGGATCGACTGGCTCTGAGCCGCGTTCGCCCCAACCCACCGCCCCCGAGCCGCCGGCCCGGGGGCGGCGCCATTCCCTCATCCCGCAGTCCTGGTCCTCCGATGGAACACCTCCAGCAGATCCGCCGCATCGCGATCAACACCGGCGGCGGCGACGCGCCCGGGCTGAACGCCGTGATCCGCGCCGCCACCATCAGCGCGCGGCAGAACGGGTGGGAGGTGCTGGGGATCCGGCGCGGCTACATGGGGCTGCTGAACGACGAGGTGGACGGCGAGCCCGGCCTGATCCAGCTGTGCGAAGACCGCGTGCGCGGGATCACGCACCTGGGCGGCACCATCCTGGGCACCACCGCGCGCGGCAACCTGTTCGGGCTGGAGGTGCGCGAGAGCGACGGCACCTGGGGCGACAACGATCCGTCGGACGAGATCATGGGCCGCTTCCGCGAGCTCGGGATCGACGCGCTGATCGCCATCGGCGGCGACGGGTCGCTCAAGATCGCGCACCGGCTGTTCCTGAAGGGGCTGCGCGTGGTCGGCGTGCCCAAGACGATCGACAACGACCTGGGCGCCACCGACATGACCTTCGGGTTCCAGACGGCGGTGGACGTAGCCACCGAGGCGATCGGCCGCCTGCACAGCACCGCCGAGGCGCACCAGCGGGTGATGGTGGTGCAGGTGATGGGGCGCCACACCGGGTGGATCGCGCTGGAGAGCGGGATGGCGGGCGGGGCCGACGTGATCCTGATCCCCGAGATCCCGTATTCGGTGGAGCGGATCGTGGACAAGATCCGCGAGCGCGAGCGGGCCCGGCGGCGCTTCAGCATCGTGGTGATCGCCGAGGGCGCGCGCGCCGAGGGGGGCACGCCTAGCTACGTGGAGGGCACCGGCCGCTACGGCGGGATCGCCGACCGGCTGGCGGCCGAGATCGAGGAGGCCACGGGGAAGGACACGCGCACGCTGGTGCTGGGGCACATCCAGCGCGGCGGCAGCCCGGTGCCCTACGACCGCAACCTGGCGCTGCGCTTCGGCGCGGCGGCGGTGCACGCCGTAGAGCGCGGCAACTTCGGCTGCATGGTGGGGCTGCAGGGGCAGACCGTGCGCAGCGTGCCGCTGGGCGAGGCCATCACCGACATCAAGCGCGTGCCCGTGGCCGGCGAGGTGGTGCGCACCGCGCGGCGGCTGGGCGTGTCGTTCGGGGACTGATCCGGGCGGGATGCCGCTGCTCGCCGCGACCGAGGTCGCGCTGTCGCGGCTGCGGCAGAGGACGGAGGGCGGGAACCGCCGCACCGGAGTGCGAGAAGACGGAGCACTTCGACGTCTACCGCGAGCGCAGAACCGCCGCGCATCGTTCCAGGTCCCCTGCCGGGGCGCAGGAAGCAGTCGACGCATCACGCACTGCGGGCCGGGTGGAGACATCCACCCGGCCCGCAGACTCGCGGCACGATGCCGCCATCCGTCGAAACGTACCGCCGTCAGCCTAGCAGTACTCCGGCTCGGTCCAGCAGACGCAAGAGTCCCCGAAGCAGGTGGGGTTGCTGCAGGTGCCGTTGCACGAATAGTCGTTCGTCTGGCACCGATAGTCGCAGGTCTGCGTGAACTGGTCGGGCTGCCTGCACCAGACCTCCCAGGTCTGGTCGGATTCACGGCCCTCGACCGTCCCGCGCGGGGCCCGATCGGTGGCAGAAGGCTCGAACGAATCGACTTTCAAGGCATCCAGGTCGAGGGTCAGCTTCTTCATCGCGTTCCTTTTGCAGGGGAGGGTGGGTACAGCGGGCGGTGGAAAATGTGATATCGCCTGGCTACCACGTCAATCACGGCCGATCGCCCGGACCTGGCTGATGCAGCGCTTCGCCCAGGTGATGCGCGTTCGCACCGCCCGGCGATGAAGCTGAAGGAACTCCCCGGGTCAACTACAACGTTCCCACGTTCACGTCAGGCGACCTTGGGCGCAGCGAAGGCCCGCGCCACGAGCAGCGCCGTGGCGCCGCGCAGGCGCGAGGTTTCGCCCGGCGGGGCGACCACGATCGGCGTGGCGGCCGCGGCCTGGGTGATGGCGCGCTCGCGCACGGCGGTGGTCACCCGCTCGCCGATCAGGTCCCACGCGGCGGTGATCTCGCCGCTCACCACCACGCGCGCGGGTGAGAGCGCGGTGATGATCCCCGCCACGCCGATCCCCAGGTAGCGCGCCGTCTCGGTGAGCGCGCTGGTGGCGCGCACGTCGCCGGCGCGTACGCGGGCGATCAGGTCTTCGATCCCGAAGTCGTAGCCGCGCAGCGCCTCGCGGCTGGAGGGGACCGACGCGTCGAGCTCGAAGTAGCGCGCCAGGGTGGCCACGTTGCTGGTGTACGCCTCGAGGCACCCGCGCAGCCCGCACATGCAGCGCGGCCCGTCCAGGCTCAGCGGCAGGTGGCCGAACTCGCCGGCCGTCTCGCCGTGGCCGCGGAACACCTCGCCGTGGTCCACCACGCACACGCCCACGCCGTCACTGACGGTGATGTAGGCGAAGGAGTCCACCCCGTCGCGCATGAAGGGGGGCAGCCACATCTGCGCCAGCGCGCAGGCGATGGGGGCGTTCTCGATCAGCACGCGCAGCCCGGTGGCGTTCGCCAGCGCCTCGCGCAGCGGCACGTCGCGCCACCCCAGCTGCGGCGAGTTGAGGATCATCCCGGTGCGGCGGTGGATCATCCCCGGCACCACCACGCCGATCCCCTCGCACCCCTCGGCGCCGCCGTGCACGTCGAGCAGGCGCTTCACCGCCGCGGCCACGTCGGCCACCAGCGGCTCGGGGTCGCGCCGGGTCTCCAGCGTCTCCATCGACAGCTGCCGGCCGTCGAGGTCGGTCAGCGCCACGTGGGTGCGGCTGAAGCGCACGTCCACGGCCACGCAGAAGCGGTCGCGCGTGGCCACGTGCAGCAGCCGCGGCTTGCGCCCGCGCGGGGCGTTGGCCACCGGCCCCTCGGCCACGATCCCGTGGCCGATCAGCTCGTCCACCAGCTGCGTGATCATCCCCCGCCCCACCTGCATGTGGCGCGCGAGGTCGGCGCGCGAAACGGGCTGGTGCTCGCGCACCAGGTTCAGCACGATCTTGCGATTGATCTCGCGCGGCGTGGAGCGCGTGGCGCGGTTGAACTGCCGTGTGTTGATCTTCCGCATCGGCGGCGGCCCTTGGTGGGAGAGATGCGGCGGTCCAGGCACCGTCCAAGGATAATCGATCCGGCGGCGAAACGGAAGCAAGTCTAACAATATGGTTACATAGGGTCGGATCGATAGCCAGACGGGGCCTGGGGGGACTTCAATGGGTAAGGGAACGACCAATGACCGTATCGTTCGCGCCCCGTCGTGGATGGGCACGAGGAAGACCAGCACCGCTCCCCTAAAGTGGGGCCGCGTTTGCTTCCGCCAACAGCTCGTTCACCATCACGTGGATGGGGCGAGTTCTGACCGCACAATTGTTCGTGTTCTCAGCACGAGTAGAGGCGCTCCCGCAACAGGCGATTACTGCGATGGTTCCCCCAAAGGCCTCATCGCACTGTAGTCGGGAATTTTGCTTTCGTCAAAGCCAAGCGGGAGCAGGTTGAGCAACATGCGTTGCCGTTCAACGTGCCGGACAAAATCCGGGAGCGCCATTGCGCTGTCGTTCTCAACCACCTTGCCGGTCGCAACGTAGGTGCGAATGCCGTTCTGAAGAGCAATGTACTCAAGGTACAACTTCTTATTATCTGTGATGTTCTGCTCCTGACGGAATAGAGCCGGAGACAAGCGGAAGAAGA
>DASWMA010000817.1:0-22026 GCA_036399995.1 Longimicrobium sp.
AGCCTTTCGCGATTGCCGAAGGAGCGAGGGGTCTCTCCCAAAAAATTTCGATACTCAGCGCGAGCGCGGCCTGCAGCCACTCGTCGATGAGATCGGTGCGAGCGGGCCGGAGATCTGCTGCAACTAAATCTGCGATGAACCGAAAAAGACCTGCCTCACGCGGAGACGCGGAGAGAGAAAGGAGCGGTTCTCTCTGTTGCGAACCCGGCGGGCAGCGACGGTCCCCGCGGATACACGATCAGATCTCCAGGATGGCGCTTTTGCGGGTACCGCGGCCGACGACGCCCTCGCCGGCGCCCTGGGGAAGCATGCGCAGGTAGCCGCCGCCGTACCGCCACCCGATGCAGAACAGGCCCCAGACGAGGGTGTGGGGAACGGGGGCGGCGCCGGGTTGGGGCGGGTAGAGGTACGGTCTGGACTCCACCCGCTCCTGCACGATCCATGTTCCCTCCTCCACCGCCTTCCGCACCCGCGCCTCCCAGGCGTCCGGCGCCAGGTACCGCCCCACGTACACGTTCTCGCCGCCGCCCCCCAGGCCGCGCTTGAGGACAAGGTCGTCGCGCTGATCCAGCAGAAAGCCGGGGAACTGCACCTCGGCTCCGCGCCAGGTGGTGGTGCGGGGGGAGACCAGGCGCGTCCAGGGGATGTGGTCGCGGATCAGCTCGCGGTCCTCCTCCGTCCATCCCTCCAGCCCCTCGTTCTCCGAAAGCAAGGCGATGTTGCGCTTGTCGTGCCACATCCGCGTAAGCCCGCCGTTGTAGGCGCGTAGCGCGCCCGCCACCTGCGCCCGCACCACCTGAATGGGCGTGGGCGGGAGGGTGTGCCCGTAATAGACGTGCACCCGCCGCTCGCCCATGTACACGCCCTCCCGCCGGAATGTCAGTTCCTCCTCCGGCGCGGTGGACACCCACAGCTGGCCGGTCACGCCGCGGCCGGTGCGGCGGAGGAGCTCCGCATACGCTTCGGCGGCCTGGCGCCGCCCACCCTCGGTGGGCGGCACGTGCAGGGCCATCATCAGGTTCAGCTCGCCGCCTTCTTTGATCACGCCGCTGTCCAGGGCGTCGTCGATCATGTGCTCGCATAAGATGTCCAGCACGTCATGGTCGCTCGGGCTGATGCCTTCGCGGGAGTAGAAGTCCATGAGTACGGGGTGCCGCAGGTAGCGCTCGCGCCAGAACCCGAGCTCCCAGCCGCCCAGGTTGGCGGCCATGTTCATCTCGCAGCACTTCAGCCCACCGGGCGTGTCGATGAAGTCGCCGCGGGCCACGGTGCTGTTCATGTAGTTGCGCACCGAGAACCCGGCCGCCAGCACGATGGGATCGTAGTAGTAGAACGCGGCGATGGCCCCCAGGTCTCCGCCAAAGACCACGGTGGGGATGGCCTTGATGAGCTTGCACACGCCCACCGTTGCCCGCTCCATCTCGGCCACCCGCCGCGCGTCGACCAGCGTGGGCCAGGTGATGTCGCTGCCCTTCATCCAGGGCGGCAGCCCCTTGCCGAACCCCGCCAGCTGCGCCGCCTGGTCGGGGTGATCCAGCAGGTGCTCCAGAAGGCGCTCGGCGGCGGAGGAAAGGTGGCGGTGCGCGGCCCGGGCGTCGGCGGGGATCTGCGGGGCGGATGCGTTCACAGGCGAGGCTCGGGGAGGGGCGATGGAGAAGGTGCGCGGTGAGCCACCGCGTGCAGAGGCTGGCGCAATCAATCTTTATCCGCCACCCGCCGCCGGGCAAGCGCAGGGGCGCGCAGAGACATCCGCACTTAAAACGCCCATCTTGTGATCCATATCTTACACTGCTGAGAGCTCGCCCGTGCCGCTTGCCGAGCTTCGCACGTGGTGGACGAGGGTGCCTCCACCGGCTACCTGGCCGAGGCGGAAACCGAGTTCGGACGGGGGAGATCGAGGACTACCAGCTCTTCCCGACAGGCAAGCCCAAGCGGGGTACGCTGCCCCCTGGAGCGCGCGATGAGGCAGCCGCTGTCCTGCATGGCGATCCGTTCGATGTTCGTGGCGGTGGAGCGGATCGCGGGCGTCGAACACCAGCAGGCCCGGTCGTTCTACGGGCTCCGCAGGCAGGTGACGGACGTGGCGCCCGGGTCGGCGCAGGACGCGCGGGTTCTGAACCGGTTCACGGGGCACACCGACAGCGCCACCCTCGAGCGAGTCTACCGGACCCGCACAACGAGCGGGTGTGCACCGGGGCACGCAGGAGCATGCGCTGCTTCCTTCGGGAGCCGGAGCGGCCGGGCGCCGCAGCTCCGACCGAGGCGTGAACCTGTCCCACGTCCTGTCCCACCCGCGTCTGGGAGCGAGAATGCCACAGAAGCACAAACCGCTGCCGTGGCATTGCTCAGGATGGTGACCCGCTGCTCCTCCCGCAGCACAGCATTACCGCGACGGAGTCAGCGGAGTCAACGGAGCAAAACGGAGAACAACACCCTCCGTCAACTCCGCTGACTCCGCTGACTCCGCTGACTCCGTGTGAAACCCTGCTGTTGGGTGCGCGCGCCGTCGAGCCGCTTACGGGCGCACCTTCTTCTTCCCGCCCACGTGCGCCCAGAGCGCGCGCTCCACGTCAACCGGCGTCCACTCGCTCCCGAGCTTCGCGGCGCGGTCGCGGATCGCCTCGGCGTAGCGGGCGTACTCGCGCGGGGTGAAGGTCACCTGCCCCACGCCGGGGATCTGCGCGGCCACCAGCTCGTCGAAGAAGGGGTACACGTCCGGCGCGGCGGCCGACGCCACGGCCGAGGCGGTGGCGGGGCCCACGCCCGCCAGCTTCGCCAGCGTGGCGATGGGGTCGCTGGGGTGCGGCACCCGCGCCAGCGCGGCGGCGCTGATCTTTTCCACCTGCGCCGGATCGTTGCCGCGCACCAGCGCCAGGTTGCGCACGCGCCACACCCCGCGCGCCATCTTCCACTCCGTGACCTTCACCATCTCGGCGTGGGTCACGTGCGGCTGCTTGCGCGCGGCGATCAGCCCCGGCAGCTCGTCGCGGTACCAGCGGTCGAGCTCGGGGAGCCGCGCCACGCCCTGGCCTTCGATCACCGCGTGGTAGCGGCCCAGTTCCTCGCGCCACGCTTCGGGCGAATCGTTCGTCCACAGGTTGGGCATGCTCGATGGAGATCCAGGGGACGTGGGTTCAGTGCGATCGGCGATGCCGGCCCCAGCATCCGTCGCGGGACCGGGGGGGAGGCCGCTGATCGGTGCGGCCACGGGCAAGCTACCGCCTGCGACCGGGTCCGTGCGAGAGCGAGCGCACGAAGATTGCGAGGCTCGGGCGCCGCTGGTTTCGGATCGAAAGGCAACCCTGTCAGGAGAAGCACCCGATGCGGAAGATGCTCGTGCTGCTCGGCGCGCTGGTGCTGTGCGCCACCCCGGCCGCCGCCCAGACCTCCGGCCCGTCGGCCCCGGACGAAGCGGCGGCGACCGCCCAGGCCGAACGCGCGCAGACCACCACCCCCGCGCCCTCGCTGTTCCCCACCACCGACGAGGTGCGGGAGCAGGTGCGCGCTCGCGAGGAAAGCCGCGACTCGCGTTCGGCGGACATGAACCAGCGCGACTTCCTGTACCTGGTGGCCGCCATCGCCATCGGCATCATCATCGCCGCCGTGGTGCTGGACTGACGCGGCTGCCCGGCGGGTGAGACGGAGAGGCGGGGGATGGCACGGGCGCCATCCCCCGCTCGCTTTTCGGGGAGTGCGATTCAGGGCGTGCAGGCCCCCGTCACCTGGTGGGGAGCACAGCGGGCAGGGGCCGCACCGGGCGGCTGAAGCCGCAAGCTACAACTACGGGAAGCCTCCCAAACTGCGGGAGGCTTCACTGCAGCACCCGGGCGGTCGCATGGCCCGTCAACGGACGACCACCCTCCGCTCGATCAGGATCCACTGCGTCTCGCGCTCGAAGTCGAGGCGGTTGGCGGCACCACGCACCTGTACCACCGCCACGCCCGGCTCGTCGAACCGAAGCGTTACGTCGTGGGGGAAGAACACCAGGTCGTCCGTGCACACGGGCGAGCGGCGCAGGTAGTGATACGGGGTGATCACCGCGCGCTGGCCGGCCCGCGACACCTCCGTTCCCGCCCTCTCCTGGCGGCAGCCGCCGGCAAAGGCAACCACGCGCACCTGGAAGGGCTCTCCGCGAGCCACCGTGTCGGGCACCGTCACCTCGGCCGTGTCCCCCACCAGAACCAGCCGCGCGGGCACACGCTCGCGCCGCCCGGCCGCGGACGAACAGCTCGCCGCAAGCACCCCGAGCGTGACCAGCCGGGCGGCGCGAAGCAGCGAACGGCGCCGGCGAGATCGCTGGACGTCGTTCGGGATCATCACCACTCCCACTGGTCGTACACTGCCGCGACGAGACGCGCCGGGCGCGCGGCCGGGTCGAACACGAAGGTCACGTTCCACGTCTGCAGGCAGCTCCCGGTGCGCCCGGGCTCCATCTTCACGCCCACGTGCGGCAGCCGCGCCAGCTCCGGGAAGCGTGACGACAGCGGGTACTCGCGGCAGATGAAGTGGCGGACCGCGCGGGCGGTGAGCGTCGTCATCCCGGCGGGCGGAGCGACCGCGTAGGCGTGCCCGCCCGATGCGACGCGCCAGCTCGACGGATCGCGGAGCTGCTCGCGCGTGAACACAGTGCGCGTCCCTCCGCCTTCGGGGCTCAGGTACAGCGTCACGCTGTCCGCCAGCCGCACCCGGTCTAACCCCGCCTGGCCGCGGAGGAAGGCGACCAGCTCCCGCGCGGCCGCCTCGAGCTCCGCCGCGCGGCCGGCGTCCATACCGCTGTCGGCGGATGGCGGCTGGACGGCCCCGGCTTCGGTGCGCGCGGTGCCGGTGCACGATGCCACGACGAGGACGGCTGCGAGCGCGGATGTGGTCAGGCGCATGGGCAAGTCTCCATGGAACGGCGATGCACGCGGAGCGGCGGCGGGAGCATTGGATTCTATCTCAACCGAACGATGCGGTGCGCCGAGTCGGCGCTCACGGCGCCCAGGATGCGGCCGTCGGCATCGATCCGCAGGCGCATGGCCGAGCCGCCGTGGCGCAGCGTGGCGGAGTCGCGGCCGATCCACTCCACCGTGGCGCGCACCGCCGGTCCATTGGTCGCCAGCGAATGGACGGGGACCTCGACCGTGGGAGCGCTGCCGCCGATCGCCCGGGCACGGCGAACGATCTGCTCCTGCAGCGCCATCGACGGCCCGAAGAGCGGCAGCGTGCCGGGCGGGACGGCGGTGCGGCGGACGTCGGTCGGCCCGCCGGAGCGCGTCTCCTCCACCACGCTGTCGCCGGCGAACGTCGCGATCCACCGGCGCACGGGCGCGGAGCCGGCGGGGGCGCCGGGGGGCCAGACGGAGAGCTCGATGCGGCGCACGAGCTCGCCGTCCAGCTCCGCCCGGTACGCAGCACGCCCGAAGCCGCCGGGCACCCGCGGGCGGATCTCGCCCTGCAGCACACCCGCCGCGCGGCGATACTCCTCCACCACCGTGGTGTCGCCGTTCGCCACGAACGCGAACGTCCCCGCATCCTCCACGGGAGCCGCGGGCGACCGGCCGATTCTCGCCTCCGCGGCCAGCCGCCGGTTCTCGGCGCGCAGACGCAGGCCGCGCTCGTTCCGCCGCGCGGCGGGAAGGTCGATGCGGCGCAGCACGGGCGCCGGGAAGATCGCCCGCAGGTCGCGCGCGTAGCGGTTGCCGTCGCCCGGCCGGCGGTGGGCGCGGATGCGCGGCGCGGGTAGGGTGTCTACCTCCAGCGCCACCGGCACGCCGGTGCCGGACCCCGATTCCAGCGAGTCGCGCCCGGCCACCAGCTCCTCGCAGACGACGTCGGCGTACACGCGGCCGCCCTCCTGCCCCACCACGGCGTAGCTGCAGAACACCGTGCCGCCGCGGCTGGTGAACCCCACGTGCCGGGCCAGGTACGCGCGCACCGTCTCCGGCGCCACCCCGTGCGAACCCACGCGGAGCGGCGCGTTGACCGCCTCCTCCGCCCGCGCGCCGTCCGTCCGCGCGCCGTTGCAGGCGGCCAGCGCGAAGAGCGGGGCGAGAAGACGAGCGAGTCGAGATCCACACATCGCGCGGTTCGGGGTCGACGAGGGGCAAGGGACCGATCACGCGCGGCGCGCTCCCGGCGCCACGCTGACACCACCGTGATGCTTGCTGCGTACCACCGGACGGCGCCCGGGTTTTCACCCGGACGGCCGTCCGCCGTTTTGACGGACCCGGCGCGGACGCCGATATTTCGCGGACGCGGCAAGGCCGCGCGGTCCACCCGACGAAGGTGAGAGATGCCCGACGAGCGAAAGTACCGGGAAGAAGAGGTCGCGGAGATCTTCGAAGCGGCGGCCACGGCCCGGGACGGATCGAACCCGAACGCGCTCTCGACCACCGAGGGGATGACGCTGGCCGAGCTGCAGGCCATCGGCGGCGAGGTGGGGCTGTCGCCGGCACGGATCGCCGAGGCCGCCGCCACGCTGGAGCTGCGCCGCAACGCCGTCCGCCGCACCGACTTCGGGCTTCCCGTGTCGGTGGGCCGCACCGTGGAGCTGCCGCGGGCCCCCACCGACCACGAATGGGAGATGCTGGTGGCCGAGCTGCGGGCCACCTTCAACGCGCGCGGCCGCGAAGAGTCGCACGGCGGCATCCGCGAGTGGCGCAACGGCAACCTGCACGCCTACGTGGAGCCCACCGCCACCGGCCACCGCCTGCGGCTGGTGACCACCAAGGGGAACGCCCTGGCCTTCAACCGGCTGGGCGTGGTGAACCTGGTGATGGCGGTGATCGCCTTCGTGCTGCTGTTCGCGGCAGGCCGGCTCCCCGCCGAGCTCATGATCCCGCTCATCTTCGGCGCCATCGGGAGCGCCGCGGTGGGGTACAACGCGCTGCGCCTTCCCGGCTGGGCGCAGGAGCGCGAGGAGCAGATGGAGCGGATCGCCGCCCGCGCGCGCGCTCTGCTCGGCGCCCTGCCCGAGCCGGAGCGGGAGACGCGGCAGCTCGCCGGCGGCAACGCTCCGGTGGGCGAACCCGGCTGACCCGCGGCTCGCGCCGGACCTTGGACGCCGACATTCGACACGAGCGAACGAGCCCCGCCCAGGCGATCGCGGGCGGGGCTCCGCGCGTTCGGTGATCGCCGGTCTCCAGGCGGGTGCACTGGATGGCACGCGCAGACCCGGCGCGGAGATTCCCCATATCGTTGCCGCACCTTCCTGGAGATTGTATCCTTCGGATCGGAATGATCGAAATACCTTCCGAAAATAGCTGCGAAGTCTTCAACCTCGCGGGTTCAAAGGGAGAATCGGATGCGAACCGTCATCACTCATCGCAAGTCGAAATCGAAGATCGACTGGTCCGTCATCGGGCGTGCGCCCCCCATCCCTTTCACGGACCAGGCCCCGCCGGCCATGCGGGCAGCCGAGCGCGCGCTGCATTTCCTCGCCGCTGCGGGAACCCGGTACGTGTTCGGCATACCTGGCGGAAGCATCAATCCCTTCTATGACGCGCTGCACGAAGTCCCGGCCCTGACTCAGATCATTTCGCGCCATGAAGCTGCCGCGGCCTACACTGCCGCCAGCTACGCCAAGCACAGCGGCAGCATCGGCGTGGTGCTCGGCATCTCCGGGCCGGGAGCTTCGAACCTGCTGACGGGGTGCGCATCGGCCATGCGCGAGCGTACGCCGCTGCTCGTGCTGACCGGCCAGGTGCGGACGAACCGGATGGGGCACGAGGCCGCGCAGGAGGCGAGCCCCTGGACACTGGACATGGTGGAGGCGTTCAAGCCCTTCACCAAGAAGTCGCTGCTGGTGACCCATGGGCACGGCCTCACGCGCGCCGTCCGCCACGCGATGCGGCTGGCCCTGGCGCCGCCGCAGGGCCCGGTGCACCTCGCGATCCCCCTGGACGTGCAGATGGCCGACGCCGGCGCTCCGGCCGCCCTCCTTGAGCTGGGCGCGCTCCCTGAGCGCCCCGGTCTCACGCGTGAACAGGTTACGATGCTCCTGGATTTCGTGCGGGTTGAGCGCGGGGTGATCTTCTGCGGCTCGGGCGTGAAGAAGGCGCGCGCGGCCCGGGCGTTCTGCGACCTGGCTGCACGTATCGGGTGGCCCGTGGTCACCTCCCCGGCGGGAAAGGGCACCTGCCCCGAGATCGCTCCGCTCGGTGTGGGCGTCTACGGCATGTCTGGCCCCGCGTCGGCGCGGCAGGCGGTGTCCCGGGCGGAGCGCGTGCTGGTGCTGGGCAGCAGCCTGGGCGAGCTGGCTACCGGCAACTGGCGCGCGGAGCTCTTCGAGGGGAAGCGGGTGGTGCAGATCGACTCCGACCCTGCCGTGATCGGGCGGCACTACCAGCCGCAGGTGGGGGTGGTGGCCGACTTGGGCGAGGTCGTCCGGCAGCTGCTCGAGGTGCTGCCGCCGGCGCCGGCGCCGCTCCCCGCGGTGGCCGCCGTCCCTCCCCAAGCCGGCGACGGCGCGGTCGCACGCCACCTGCGCGCGCTGGCCGCCGCGCTCCCGCCCGATGCCCGCCTCTGCTGCGACATCGGCGAGCACATGACGTGGGCGCTGCGCCACTGGCGGTCGGCGGGGCCGGACAGCTTCGACATCACCATCAACTACGGGGGGATGGGCTCCGGGATCGCGAACGCCGTGGGCGCCTGGCTCGCAGACCCGCGGCCGACCGTATGCCTCACCGGCGACGGCTGCTTCGCGATGCACGGCGCCGAGGTGATGACCGCGGTGCAGTACCGCCTCCCCATCCTCTTCGTGGTGGTCAACAACGGGGGATACGGGATGGTGCGCTGGGGACACCGGCTGCAATTCAACCGGGCGCTCGCCGACTTCGACTGCCCCGTTCCCGACGTCGCGAAGATCGCCGAGGGGATGGGCGCCAGGGCGCTCCGCATCGTGGACCCCGGCGAGTGGGACGCGGAGTGGATCGCCCGCGGCTTCGCGGGCTCCGTGCCCACGGTGGTGGAGGTCATGGTTCCACCCGACGACGTGCCGCCGATGCAGGACCGCCTCGACACCCTCCGCGGCGCCTGATCCGGCGACGCTCCCCCCGCCGGAAGGAGTGACCGCATGGACCGCCCCGTGGGCCTGCTGGGCTTGGGCCACGCCGTGCCCCCGCACGTGCGCCACAACGACGATCCCGTCTTCTCCGCCGTGCGCGGCGCTGCCCGCCACGGCAGCGTGGCCGAGGCCGAGCTGTTCACGGGGATGCGCGAGCGGCGCTTCCTGGCGCCCGGCGAGGCGATCGAGGAGCTGATGGTACAGGCGGGGCGGCAGGCGCTCGCCCAGGCCGGGGTGGACGCCGCGCGCGTGGACCGTCTCTACGGCTACGCCTCGGTGTCGGAGTACCTGGCCCCCAACGGGCTCTTCCAGGTGCACGCGGGGCTCGGCCTTCCCCGCCGGGCGATGGTGGTGCCGGTCAACAACGAGTTTTCCAACTTCATCACCAGCTGCATCCTGGCGTGGGAGGCGATCGCCGCCGGCCACTGCGAATATGCGCTGGTGACGTGCGGATCGGCCTGGTCGCGCAACATGGACTACGAGCTCCCGCACGCCCTGGTGGTGGGCGACGGCGCCGGGGCCGCGCTGCTGGGCCCCTCGGCGCGAATGCGGCTGGTGGGCCACGCGGCGGAAAGCTCGTCGGGCGACTACCACGTGATGGGGATGAAGGCCCGCGTGACGGAGCGCGCGAACGGGCGGCGGCTGTTGGTGGATGCGTCGGGGCTCCCCGTGCCCACCTACGAGATCGGCGACCAGGGGGTGCGGGCGTTCCTGGAAGAGGGGATGAGCGGACCGCCGCGCCTGGTCCAGGAGCTGTTCCACCGTCACGACGTGGACCCGGCCGAGGTGACGCTGGTGACGCACCAGGCGTCGCGCGCGCTGCTGGCGCACTGGGGCGAGCAGGTGCGGCCGGCGAAGCACCTCGATACGTTCGAAGCGCTCGGCAACATGGGCCTGGCGTCGATCCCCGTCACCCTGGCCCAGCGCTGCGCCGAAGTGACCACCCCGTACCTGGCGATGGTCTCGCTGGGCCCGGGGACGCACATCACCGCGCTGTTGGTGCAATGCGCGGCGGACGATCACGCGGATGATGCGGCGCGTTAGCCGCGTAGCCGCACGCAGGCAGCGCCGACGCCGACGACCGGGTTTCTCCCGCACGGGCAGTGGAGCGCGGCTAGTCACCGCGCCACGTTCGGTCCGCCATCCCCCCTGCACTCACGAGCCACCTCCGCGCCCCCGTTCACCTCCACCGCCACACGCACCGCCGACTCGACCGCCCCTTCGATCCACGCGTGCTTGAGCGAGGTGTGCTCGCCGGCGAAGTGCACCGGCCCCTCGGCGGTGGGGATGTGCGGGTGGAGCTGCGTGAGCTGCCCCGGCGTGAACACCGCCGCCTCGCCGAAGGCGTAGCGGTTGCGCAGCCAGCTCTGCGTCTGCCCCTTCCCCGTGTAGAACACCTCGATGCGCCGGCCGTGGATGCTCTGCAGCCCCCGCAGCGCAAAGGCGTAGCGCTCGTCGTCGCTCATGCTGTCCCAGCGCGAGGCGTCGTCGGCCCAGCTGTAGCTGGCCAGCACCACGCCCCCCTCGCTCCCCGGCACCGGGTGCGACGGGTAGTACATGAAGCGGTTGGGGTTGTCGGTCAGCGACCCGCCGCCGAAGACGTGGGTCGCCGGGCGGTCGGGGGCGTGCTGGTGGCGCAGCTCGGCGTAGAACGCCTTCTCGCGCCCGGCGATGCGCGTTTCGTCCACCGCCGGGTCGGCGCCCAGCAGCGCGGTGCGGCCGCTGCCGCTCTCGGCGTCGCTCTCCTCGTGGTACTCGCGGTACAGGCCGGGGCGCACGGCCTCCATCTCCCGCTCCCACTCTTCCTCGGTGAACTCCCACCAGCGCTTGCTGAACTCCAGCAGCACCTTGGTGGCGCTGTCGTAGTGCAGCTCGATGATCGCGCGCCGCTTCTTGTAGCTCATCAGCGGGTCGATGATCACGTGCCGCAGGCTGCTGAAGGGGATGGTGACGATCGCCACGTCGCCCGTGAACTCCTGGAACTCGGGCCTGCGCGGGCCGGGGCCGCCCCGGTCTTCGTCGGCCTCTTCGCCCACCGTCTTGATCCACACCCGGGGCCCGTCTTCGCCCACGTGCGTGCACTGCCGGCAGGGGCGGTCGGGGTGCCAGTACTCCATCTGCACCAGCCGCCGCCCCATCACGATCTGGTCGCGCAGGAAGGAGAGGAAGGCGTACGCGAGACGCCAGGTGCCGCCCTCGATCTCCCAGTAGGTGGCGTTGGGGTTGATGTCGCTGCGCCCCAGGAAGCTGTGGAAGAAGGAAAGGGGGAGACGCGAGGTCAGGTTCTCGATGGTGCCCACCGCCTCGATCGTCTCGTCGCTGAAGCCGCCGTGCTCTTTCAGGAACCCCCACATCGAATACGCGTCGAAGTCGTAGATCACCCGCGCCCACCCGTCCACCCACTCGGCGAACGGCTTGTTCACGCGCCGGCCCTCGGCGTTCACGGACGAGTAGTAGTCGCGCACCCGGTCGACCGCGTCGTTCACCAGCTGGTTGGTGTTGATGCCCTGCTGCGGCGCCGGCACCCCGAAGCTGGCGTTGATCTCGCCCGGCGCGGCGGCGTAGTCGCTCTTGCGCACCTGCAGCCCGTTCACGCGAATCCACGCGCGGTTGCGCTTCGCCGGCGGCTCGAAGGGCACGTCGGGGCCGTTGCGCCACTCGCCGCTCCCGTCGAAGGGGGTGTAGGTCACGGGCGGCACGGTGCCGGTGCCCGTCCCCGGCTCCACGTCCACGTTGTAGAACAGGCGCCGCGGCAGCCCCAGCCGGTCCACCAGCGACAGCGTGAGGGGGTGGAAGTTGGGGAGCCGCATGGCGCCCGCCTCGGCGTACTGGCGGCGGTCGCGGAAGGGCGCGCCCAGGTCGGGCCGCCACTGGTCATAGCGGAAGGTCTTGAGCCGCCCGCCGATGCGGTTGCCGTTGGCCTCGAGGATGGTGACGTGGTGCCCCGCCCGCTTCAGCAGCCACCCGGCGACCAGCCCCGCGATCCCCGCGCCGACGATCAGCACCTTCTTCGGCGAGCTCGCGGCGGGCAGCCCGTCGCCGTTGAGGATCTCGAGGTACTGCTTCACCAGGTCGCGGTCGCCCTCGCCCACCATCAGCAGCGTGCGGGCAAGGCGCTGGCAGGTGGCCCAGCGCTCCGGGTCGCTCGGGGTGAAGGGTGTGGTGTCGGTGGTGTCGGTCATCGTGCGGTGGCGTGAAGGCGGCGGGTGAGCTGGGGGGAAATGTCCGCCTGGAACGGCGGGTTGCCCCCCCCGCTGCGAGGTCGCGGAAGTCCGCCTGGAACGGCGGGTTGAAACCCGCCGCTGCAGGGTCGGGAAGTCCGCCTTCGCGGCGCCTTCGCGGACTGAGTCTGTGCCGGGTGAAGATACCCGCAGCCGGAGCGCAAGGGAGGGGGCGGCCGAACGATCAACGACGACCCGATACCGGAATTCCCTCTCCGCTTGTGCAATCACCAGCCGAGCAGACTGCGGACCGCGATGATGCGCGGGGTGGCGATCACGTGCTCGCGCTCTTCCCCCCGCTCCCGCCGCCGGGCTATATCTCACGCCACTCCCACACCTTTGCAGGGACGGCCGCCGCCGCTCCCCTGCACCACCGCCTGCATCCCACGCGCCTGAAGGCATGCTGCTGACGCTGCGCACCACGGATCGGCTCCACGCCGGCTTCGCGCGCGGGCCCGATCACCCTCCCGGCGACGTGCGCAGCGTGGATCTCCCGGCGGGGCAGGCGTACCTCTTCCACCCGGGTATCGACACGGCGGCGGTGCTCGTGGAGCTAGACCCCGTGGCGCTCCGCGCGGCGACGGGGCCGTTCCCCGGGTACGCTCCCTATGCGGGCAGCGCGCTGCTGGGCACGGCGCTGGGCCATCTCCTCGCCCCCGCCGTGGCGGCGGACGACGACGAGCCTCGCACGGTGGAGGCGCGGGTGTCGGTTCTCGCCTGCCCCGACGCGTCGGTGCTCAACCGGCTCTTCGAGCCGCTGGGGTACGCGGTGCACGCCGCGCGGCTTCCGTTCGATCCCGACGATCCGCGCTCGGGGGCGAGCTGGCTGTACACGGTGACGCTTGCCGGCCGCCAGCGCCTGCGCGACGTGGTGTCGCACCTGCGCGTCCTCCTCCCCCTGTTCGACGACGGGTGGGCGCGCCGGGCGAGGGACGCGGAGGCGGCCGGGCTGTGGGAGGAAGGGCGGCCGTGGCTGGAGACGCACCCCGAGCGCCCGGTGCTGGAGCGGCGCCTCCTCCGGCTCGGCCGGCCGGTGACCCACGAGCGCCGGCACGAGGCCGTGCTGGCGGCGCTGAAGGAGAGCGGCGCACGCCGCGTGCTGGACCTGGGGTGCGGGCCCGGCGAGCTGCTGGCCAGCCTGCTCGAGGAGCCGCAGTTCGACGAGGTGGTGGGGGTGGAGGTGGCACGCGACGAGCTGGCGCGGGCGGCGGCGCGGCTGGCGCCGGGCGGACGCGGGCGCGTGCTGCACGGCTCGCTGGCGTACCGCGACGCGCGGCTGGCCGGGTTCGACGCCGCGGCGGTGGTGGAGGTGATCGAGCACCTGGACCCGCCGCAGCTCGCCGCCTTCGAGGATGCGGTGTGGGAGGGCGCGCGCCCCGGCACCGTGGTGGTCACCACGCCCAACGCCGACTACAACACGCTGTTCCCCGACCGCGGCACGCGGATGCGCCACCCCGACCACCGTTTCGAGTGGACGCGGGCCGAGTTCCGCGCGTGGGCCGAAGGCGTCGCCGTGCGGCACCGCTACGGCGTCCGCTTCGGCGCGGTGGGGCCGGAAGACGAGCACGTGGGGCCGCTCACGCAGATGGCCGTCTTCCACCGCCTCCCCGGCGCGCCTGCCTCGGTGGGGGCCTCGACGGCGGATGCGGCGGCGGATGGAGACGCGGCGGGGCGGCCGGGCGCCGGGATCGACCTGGCGGACGTGGCGGGGGAGCGCACGGTCTCCACGCGGCTCGGCGGCGGCGTGCACGTCTCGGCAAGCGAGGCCGCGGCGGCGCTGGAGGTGATGGGCCGCTTCGCCGTGGACCCGCGCTGGCTGGTGTATCTTCCCCCCACCACCCCCGCGGCGGTGGCGCCGGCCGGTGCGGAGGCGCTGGAGCACCCGTCGGCGGCGCTGGCGTACTACCGGCGGCGCGGGGTGACGGGTGTGGCACTGGAGGAGCTGCACGGGGGGAGGCGCGTGACCGCCGTGGTCTGCCGCGACGCCGACGTCGCGCGGCTCCGCTTCCGCGCGGCCCAGGGCGAGACGGGGGCGGTCTACACGGCGGCGGGGCGGCCCTTCTTCGCCACGCGCGCGGCGGAAGAGGCGTTCCTGGCGCGGTTGCGCGGGGCGCTGGACGGCGGCGGCGTGTGGGACGAGCTCGCCACGGGGTGGGTGGCGCTGGAGGGGGTGATGGGCCCCGGCGTGCCGCTGATGCGCGAGGTGGATTCGCGCCTCCACCCGCCGCCGTCGCTCCACTGGGCGCTCAGTGCCGCCGCGCGCGGCACGCTGGCGGCGGAAGAGGCGGCGCTCGCCGAGGCGGTGGCCCACGGGGTCGACGCCGCGGCGCTCCTGGCCCGCACCCGCGAGCGCGCCGCGCTGGCCGCCGCGTACACGGCCACCTGCCGGCGCGCCCTGCGACCCGTCACCGCGCCCCACGCGCTGCGCCTCGCACCCGTCCGCATCCTGGCCGGCGAGCGCGCCGTCCACGCCGAGCACGATCCGAGGTGGCACCGCGAGCGCCTGGCCCGCGCCTGCCAGTCCGCGCCGCACACGCTCCGCGAGACGGAGCAGACGCTGCTCGATCTCACCCGTCCCCCGGCGGAGGCGGAGGCATGGTGGCAGGCCGCCCTCGCGCGGGGGAGCGCGGGGATCGTGGTCAGGCCGCTGGAGGGAGGATCGGGGGACGGGGAGGGCGCGCCGGCGCCCGCGCTGAAGTGCCGGGGCGAAGACGCGCTGCGGCTGGTGCACGGGCCGGAGCACACCCTCCCCGAGCACCGCGAACGGCTGCGCGGCCGCGGCCTCGGCGAAGAAGCCGTGCGCGCGGCGAGGGAATGGGCGCTTTCGGTGGAGGCGCTGGACCGCTTCGTCCGCGGCGAGTCGCCCACGCGGGTGCACGAGTGCGTCTTCGCCGCCCTCGCCGTGAAGAACGGACCGCGACCCTGAGCGCTTCTCCGGGAAAGACGCAGCAACCTTGATCGTGGAGCCTCGCGCGGTTTGCGAGGCTTTTCGTCGTTGTTGCTGCGGCTTCAGCCGCCGGTGGACGATGCGTGGGCCGCCGATCGTGGAATCAGCACCACCTGCAGCAACGGAGGAACCGGCCCGTTCTCCGTTTCCTCCGTTGCTCCGTGTGACCCATCCGCAGTCCTGGCCCGGCGACGGAAATGTCCTACGCGGCCGGCGGTGTATTCGCTACGCCGAATACGTGGTCTACGGCGCGGAGCAGCGGCGCCATCGAGGCGTGCGTCAGCGGGACGGCCCGGCGCAGCAGCGCGGAGAGAACCGCGTCCTCCGCGGCGATGGTGTCCAGCATCGCTTCGGTTTCCTGGCGGGTGTCCATCGCCATCCCCCGCTGCAGGTACCAGCCGTCCACGACGGCGGAGAACAGCTCCATCTGCAGGTGCTCGTCGCTGGCGCCGCTCGCGCCGTGCAGCGCGCGCACCGCCGTCAGCGCATGGTCGCGCCGCATGGCCACCAGCTCGTCGCGCCGCGTGCGCCGCTCCTGGTCCAGCCGCGCCACGGTGCGCTGCATCTCTCGCAGCGCACCGTCCGGGTCGCGCGCCACGAAGGCGGAGCGCACCATCGACACCATCTGCACGTCGCCCCCCGCGGCCAGCATCCACCGCCGCTCCCTCTCCGCGTCGAAGCCCGGGTGAAGGCAGACGACGGCCGTGCGGATCCCCTCCGAGACGGTGGCGAACTGCATCTCGCGCCGGAACGACTCATCCACCATCACCAGGTCCAGGTCGCTCGCGGGCCCGTGCGTTCCCGTGGACACCGAGCCCGTGATGCCCAGCCCCGCCAGCGGGAATGCCGCCGCCAGGCGGCGCAGCATCGCCTCCGCGGCCGCGAGGTGCGCGTCGCGGGGCCACGGAGGGAGCACGAAATCGTGCGCGGAGAGCGGCTGCGCCATCACGGGGAGATGACGTACGGAGGAAGCCGGTGCACGCCGCTCCCCAGGGCGCGGTCGAGCACCTCCAGGAGGGGCGAGATCGCGGCGACGCGGGCGGGGACCTCCACGCCCGCCCAGTAGCCGTCCAGCTCGGTGGAAAACGCGTGGCGAAGCCGAATCCGCGTGAGGAGCTGGTCGAGCTGGTTGACGGTCGTGTCCAGCCGGTGGAGCGGAAACGACCCGTCCGCGGCGTGCGGCGCCTCTTCGGCGCGTTCTCGCGTGGGGCGGACGGTGCGCGCCAGCACGCCCACCAGCGTCCGCGGAGCCGCCTGCACCGCGTCGTCGTCCAGCAGCAATCGCTGCATCTCGCCCACGGCATGCTCCGCGGCGGTGGGCGCGAAGGGGCGCAGCAGGCCCGAGGCGCGCAGCTCGTCCACCTGCGCGTGCACCATCGCCGCGAGCCGCGCGGGGTCGCCCTCCACCTGCTCCGCCACCACCGCCACCAGGGCGTCGCGGGTGTGCGGCTGGGCGCACGCCTCCAGCACCAGCGCGGGCAGCGGGTGCAGGCGCCGCATCTGCACGGGCCCGGACGGGGAAAGGTGCAGCACCCAGGTGGCGCCGCGCTCCGCAGGCACGGCCTGCGCCGGATCGGCCAGGAATGCGTCCCACTCCCACCGGGTGCGCACCAGCCGCACCGACGGCGCGGTGGCGAACGCGGTGTCGGCCGCCGCGGGGTCCGCCGCCTCTCCGGGCGCGTCCCCGGCCATGGCGGCGCGCAGCAGCCGGGCGAACAGGGCCAGCTCGTACGACGCACGCTCCAGCAGCGACGCGTCGTCCAGCAGCGCCGCGGCGCCGGCGCCGGCATCCCGCAGCGCGGCGACGATGGCGCGCCAGGTGGGGTGTGGCTCGGGAAGCCCGGCATCCGGCGGCACCCGCACGGTTTCGGGACGCACGGCCACCCCCAGCCGCGCGAACGCGGCGACGGAGCGGCGGAAGGCGGGGTGCGGCTCCGGGGGCGCGGCCGCGTCGCGCGCGGCGCCCGCCAGCAGCGCGTGCACCGCCTGGGGCGTGGTGGAGAGCGGGTCCACGCCGGGCGGCAGCTCCAGCAGCGCCGCCAGGTCGGCATCCGACGGGTCGCGCGGCGCGGCATCGGCCAGGCGGGCCAGCTCCGCGGCGCCGTTCCCCTGCGCGATCCAGTCGCTCACGTCGCCCTTCGGCTCCACGGGAAGGAGGAGGAGCGAGGCGGAACGGGCGCGGCCGCGCAGCGTGGCGATCACCCGTGCCGCGTGCACCCACCCCGCGCGGTCGGCGTCGGGGATCACCACCACCTCGGCGCCGCGCAGGGCCTCGGCGTACGCCTCGGTCCACTGCAGCGCGCCCAGTGGGGCCGTGGTGGCGGTCAGGCCCAGCGCCTCCAGCGCGTGCACGTCCTTCTCCCCTTCCACCACCCACACGCGCTCCCCCGCCGCGGCGGCCGCGCGGACCCGCGCGAGGCGGTAGAGCACCGCATCCCCCTCGCCCAGCCCCCACCGCCATCCCGTGCCGGCGGCCATGTGCCGCCAGAGGAACGCCTTGTCCGGCGCCGCGGGATGGTCCGGCGGGAGGTGGACGCGGATGCACTCCAGGCGCGGCTCCCCGTCTTCCCCCGTGTAGAGGTAACGCGCCACCTCGCTGCCGTCGCGCAGCGGATGCCACGACAGCGGCGGGCGATAGCGCACCCGCACGTGCTGGAACGGGTACCCCGACGCCGCCAGCAGCTCTGCTTCGGTGGGGAACGGGAGAGGGTCGGTCGACATCAGGCGAAGACGATCACACCGGCGAGAGGGTGGCCGGCGGAGGTCGAACCGCCGGCCGGGGGAGACCGCTCAGCACTGCGAGACGCCGCTGGAGCAGGGCACGTACCAGGAGCAGCACTCCTTTTCCACGAGACGGTCCTCCGGACATGGGAAGGGGACGACGTGCGGGGAACGTGGCGGCCGGCGGATGGATCTCCGCCGGCCTGGGAAGCCGGGCCTAGCAGTGGCTGGCGAAGAACCCAACCGTGAACCCGAAGCTGCAGCCCGAGCCGGTTTCGCACCGGTCGCAGGTGTTGTCACAGGTGCCGCCGCAACTGTTCCAGCAACTGTCCCACGCCTCGTCAGAGGTGGGGCATTCGACCTGGTCGGTGGGAGCGTCGTGGCCGCGCACGGTGCCGCGCCGGGCGGCGTCGTGCTCGCTGGTGGCGAACGACTGCACCTCCAGCGCGTCGAGCGTGAGGCGGACTTTCTCCATGGTGGATCTCCGGGTGGGTGGAAGGTGCGGCCGGCGGAAGGAAGACCCGCCGGCCGCCGAACCCGTCAGCACTCGCTGAGGCCCATGCCGGCCCAGGTGCACGGCCCCCAGTCGGTGTACCAGCAGTCGTCCACCGAGCACTCCGCCGATTCGCACCCGCAGCTGTTCTCGGGGCAGCTGCCGTAGCAGGTGGCCCAGGCCGGGTCCTGCGAGGGGCACTCGACGCGGTCGGTGGGGGCGTCGTGGCCGCGCACGGTGCCGCGCGGCACGGCCTCGTCCTCGCTGGTGGCGAACGACTGCACCTGCAGCGCATCGAAGGCCAGGCGCATCTTCTTCATGGCACGTCTCCGGGGCTGGCGTGGACGGACGCGCGGAGATGCGGAGACGCACGGCCGGGCCGGCGGGAACTCCGTGCCGCGAGAACGCCGGCAGCCGCCGGGTTTTCCGCGCCGCGCCAGGAGCGTTGCGGCCCTTCGCACCTCCACAAACGACGGATTCCGGGCAGCTTAATGTCCGCGAACCGCCGTCGTCAAGCCACGCATGCTTTCATCTCGAAATGGTCCGGAACGGCCCGTCGCGCGGGCACAGCCCGAGGCGCAGCGGTGCGATCCCGCTGGCCCGATGCACTCGACTCTGCCGGCGCGCTCGATCCCGCACGTAACCCCTTCCGGCCGCGGATCACGCGCAGGCGTCACGGGAGGTTCGTACGGCGGCGGATCGCCATCGGCCGGCGGCCGCGGTCATCGTCGGTGTGGATTGATCGACCTCCAGACCAGGCGCCTCGCCGCCGGTGCGTTCCACGTCCGTGCCCCGGAACGGGCAACCTTGCCGCGAGGTCCCGGAGAGCACATCGTGCTCTCCCGGATTCGCCTGCTCCTTCCACACTTCGGCGCTAAATCCCGGGCCAGATCCGCGGATCACTGCCAGCTCGCGCCTTTCCCCGCCCGTGCGCACCCATCCGAACCACCGGCCCATCCCCTTCCCAACCCGACAGGCCCTTCATGAAACGTCCGAAATCCATCTGCGTGGCAGCCCTGCTGCTGGCCATGGCCGCCCCCGGCCCCGCGCTGGGCCAGTCGGCCGACGCCCTGCTGCGTCGCGTGGGCGCGGAAGCCGACGCCCGGGTACAGCGAGTGAACAGCTACACGGTGGAGATGAGCGGTCTCGCGTCGACCGTCACGCTGTACACGGTCCGGCGCGCGCCATCGTCTCCCCTTTTCCAGGTGCAGTTCGGCGCGTCGGGCAGCCTGGGCGCGTCGGCGACCGACTTCGCGTGGGGCGACATCTTCCAGCTCATGCTCCAGCAGACCCTGGAGAGGGCGCGCCGTGACCGCCGGCTGTTCCAGGTCGGGACGGCGGAGATTTCCGGTGTGCCCGTGCACGTGGTCACGCACAGCTTTCCCCAGCGCTCCCGCTCGCCCGGCGGCGATGCCCCGCAACGCCTCACCGCCTACTACGACACCACCACCCTCCTTGCGCGCAAGATCGAATGGGTGGTCAAGCGCGCGGACGGCGTGGATGTCCAGGTTGCGGTCGAATACGACGACTACCGGCCCGTTCAGGGGATGCAGATCGCTTTCCGGCGACGCAGGGTGACGCGTGGCCTGCGGGCCACCCTCGGCGATGCCGCGATCGCCCGGATGCAGTCGAGTATCGATGCACTTCGCGCCGATCTGCCGCGGCAGCCCCAGGCCGTACAGATCCAGTCGACCAAGATGATCGAGGCCCTGGACGGCGTGCTGACGCGCGACGAGCTGGTTTCGGAGATGACCGTCACCTCGGTCGTGGTCAACCAGGGGCCTCCCGCCGGCGTGCAGCTGACCACGCTCGGCCCCTGAAGACGCGTTCGCGCTGCCTTCCGCATCCCCGATGTCCGGCGCCGCGTGTCTCAGGTGAACCCGGACCCGCCCCTCACCGCGATCTGCCGACGGCGTCCGCGCCGCCGCCCGGTTCGCTCCGCGTCACCCGCGTTCCGCAGGCCGGTCAACTCGTCGAGGGCTGATCGTGGACCGGCGGCGCAGCGCTCTTTCGCGGGTGCGCCACCGAGTGGAGGTACAGCGATTCCACCTTGGCGCGCGCCCACGGCGTCTTGCGCAGGAACTTGAGCGACGAGGTGACGCTGGGGTCGTGGGTGAAGGAGCGGATCGCGATGCGGGCGCCGAGCCCTTCCCAGCCATAGCGCTCGACCAGGTGCTCCACCATCGCTTTCAGGGTGATCCCATGCAGGGGATCGACTGGGCGCGGCTCGGTCATCGGGTCGGGATGTGGGCGTAAGAAGGGAACGTCGACGCGACTCGACGGCTTCCGCGGGGACCGCCGCGAGCTCCGGCCATCGAGCCACCAGGCCTGACATCCCCGTCATCACGATACGCGCCACGGCGCCCGCGTCTGCGGTGGGTGTCACGGACTGCCGCCGCACGCGCGGACCGTGGCGGCCGGAGAAGATGATCGCGAGAGGATGTCGATTCGGGCGGGGCTCGTTCGTCGCTCCCGTAGAAGCCGGAAGATGGGTACCGGTCCCATGACCGGACGCCGGCCGCGCCCCCCCCCCGACCGAGAGACGACGATGCCGACCAACACACCGACGCGCGGCGAGCGCACGATCCACGCGACCCTGTGGACGATCCAGGTGCTGCTCGCGCTCCTGTTCCTGTTCGCCGGCGGGATGAAGCTGGTGGCTTCGCCCGAGATGCTGAAGGGACCGGTCGAATTCCCGCTGCTGTTCCTCCGCTTCATCGGCGCGTGCGAGCTCGCGGGCGGGCTCGGGCTCATCCTCCCCGGCCTTCTCCGCATCCGCACCGGGCTGACCCCGCTCGCCGCCGCCGGGCTCGCCGTGATCATGGCCGGCGCGACGGCCACCACGATCCTCGTCGGGATGGGCGCAGGGGCAGTGGTCCCGTTCGTCACCGGCATCCTGGCCGCGTCGGTCGCGTACGGCCGCTCGCGCACGGTGCCGCTCGGCACCTGGCCGCGTCGCCGCCTGGCCCTTCGGCCGGCGGCATGACGCCGGCACCGCGATCCGACGTCGAGAAACCGGGCCTGGTCTTCGGGAGCCGGATGTCCACGCGAGAACGGGAAACGTCAGCGCAACCGCGACCGCTCGCCGTCGCCGCGACCTCCCGTCAGAGCGATCCGAAGACCACACCCTTGTAGACCCAGCCGCACGCCGTCACCGCATCCTGCACCGGCTGTTTGATCTCGCTGGTCTGGAACCGATATCTGTACTGCTCCCCGATGGAGAGGTCTTCGGTGAAGCCGTAGGAGGCGCCGATCTCGACCGAGGTCGATTGGCCCCTGAACGCGCTGGCCGCGGCCGAAAGCGTGGGGACACCCGCTCTCCACGAAACCTCGTACGCCAGGTCCTGGGCCCTGACCTGCTTCTTCGCTTCGTCCAGCTTCAGGTAGATCCTGAAGACCTTGGAAAGCCCGGCCTTCGCGAAGATCTCGTACCAGCGGGCGTCCACGATCTTCCACTCGGCGATCAGGTCCACGCCTTCCGGGCGGCCATCGACCATCGCCCATGGCGCGGTCGGCCGGTTGAGTGCCACCAATCGCTCGATCACCTGCCGTGCCGGGAGGACGGGAGTGCCCGGTGCCGGGCGCTTCGTGGAGGTCA
>DASWMA010000818.1:0-18117 GCA_036399995.1 Longimicrobium sp.
GCCCCTCCCGCGGCCCCCGCGGCGGCCGAGCCGCCGCGCGCCCCCGAAGCGGCCGCCGCACCGCCCCCGCCGCCGGCGGAAGCCACCGCCGCCGCCGCGCACGCCGTGACCCCCCGCGCCACGCTCTTCGCCTATCTCGCCGACCAGGGGCCCATGCTGTGGCGGCCGTTCGCCGACGAGCCGCGCCCCGTCGCGCTGCTGGTGTACGAGCTGACCTCGCGTGAGGGGATGGAGTACCTCCCGGTGAACCCGCAGGAGCCGCTGGACGTGGTGGCCGGGCGCGCGGGGGAGCGCAACCACCCGCTGGTGGTGCTGGTGGACGGAACCCGGCTGGCCGAGCGCGAGGCCTCGCTGGCCGCGCTGGTGCTGGCCGCCACCGGTGGAGCGCTGCGCGGCCTGGTGGTGCTGGCGCTGTGGCCGTCGGCGGTGCGCGGCGCCCCCGGGTCGGAAGGGAACGAAGCCGCCTGGGCGCGGCTGCTGGCCGCCTCGGGCGGGTGGGCCGAGGCCACGCTCGACGTGGTGGCGGACGCGGCCGAGCTTTCGTTCAAGCTCCCCACGCTGCTGGCCACCACCTGCCTGCGGCTGGCCAACTCCGACGCCGGCGCGCGCAGCGTTCCGGCCGGGCAGACGTTCTCCAAGCCGGTGCTGGTGGGGCCCGGGGGGTCGCAGCGATGAGCGAGCGCCCGCCGGGAAAGGTGGTCACCTTCTACTCGTACAAGGGCGGGACCGGCCGCTCGATGGCGATGGCCAACGTGGCCTGGATCCTGGCCAGCCGCGGCAAGCGCGTGATCATGCTGGACTGGGACCTGGAGGCCCCGGGGCTGCACCGGTACTTCTACCCCTTCCTGCTCGACCGCGAGCTGCGCTCCACCGAGGGGCTGATCGACTTCTTCAGCGACTTCGTGCTCGAGGCGGCCACGCACCGCCCCGGCGACGGCGACCCGCACTGGTACATGCGCTACGCCGACCTGGTGGAGTATGCCGTGACGCTCGAGTGGAAGCGCTTCGGCGGCGGGCGGCTCGACCTGGTTCCCGCCGGGCGGCAGGGCCCCGCCTATTCCACGCGGGTGAACTCGTTCGACTGGCAGGGCTTCTACGACCGGCTGGGCGGCGGCGCCTTCCTCGAAGCGGTGAAGGAGGGGCTGCGCGAGAAGTACGACTACATCCTGATCGACAGCCGCACCGGGGTGAGCGACACCGCCGGGATCTGCACCGTGCAGATGCCCGACGTGCTGGTGGTGTGCTTCACCCTCAACAACCAGAGCATCGACGGCGCGCTGGCGGTGGCCGAGAGCGTGTTCATGCAGCGCAAGGGCGACATCCGCGTGCTCCCGGTGCCCACGCGCGTGGAGATCAACGAGCGCGACCGCCGCACCAGCCGCATGGCCTATGCGCAGGACCGCTTCGGCTACTTCCCCAACCACCTCCTCGACCCCGAGTCGCGCGCCGCCTACTGGGCGCGCTCGCAGTTCATCTACATCCCCTTCTACGCCTTCGAGGAGGTGCTCTCGCCCTTCAAGGACACGCCGGGCGAAAGCGCCAGCCTGCTGCAGTCGGCCTCGGTGCTGGCCGACTACATCACCGAGGGCGAGGTGACCTCCATCGACCCCGCGTCGGTGGACGAGGTGCCGCGGGTGATCGCCGCGTACCAGGAGCAGGCCCAGGCCGGCCGCAACGCCGACATGGAGCTGGTGCGCGCCGCCGAGGCGCTGGTGGCCGCGGCCACCCCCGAGCGCCGCGAGGCGTTCCGGCGGGTGGTGGTGCGCCTGGTGGCCCCGCCGCCCGCGGCGAGCGGCGAGCTTCCCCGGCGGGCGCGGGTCACCGCCTCGGAGCTCGACCCCCCCGACGCCGACACGCTGCGCGAGCTGGGCGCCGCGGGGGTGGTGGAGCCCGACGCCGAGGGGGGCGACGGCACCTTCCGGCTGGCCAGCGAGTGGCTGTGCACCGCGTGGTCGCGCGCGCGGCAGTGGGTGGACGCCGACCGCGACTTCCTGGTGTGGCTGCACGGCGTGCAGCCCGCGGTGGCCGCCTGGAAGCGCCTGCGCCGCTCGGGCACCGGCGACGACCCGCTCCTGCGCGACACCGCCCTGCGCGACGCCGAGGAGTGGCTGGCGCAGCGGCGCGCGCAGCTCACCCCCGCCGAGCGCGAGCTGGTGGAGGCCTCGGCCGAGCGCGAAGACGCGGAGCTCCTGCAGGCGGCCGGCCGCGTGAGCGAGGCGTGGACGCCCGCCGAGCACGACGCCGCCCGGCGCGTGCTCCCGCGGCTGGTGCGGGTGGCCCCCGCGAGCCTTCCCGACGCGTCCGACACCCCGGCCACGGTGGGGCTCGACGAGCTGCGCGCCGACGCGGGCGAGCCGGTGGACGACCTGCTGGACGCGCGCGTGCTGGTGAAGGTGCTGGACGGAGGCACCTCGGCGGTGGCGGTGCGGCTGGCCCGCCCCGCGCTGCTGGGGTGGCCGCTGCTGAAGGAGTGGGTGGACGCCGACCGCGACTTCGTGCGCTGGCAGGACGAGCTGCGGCTGAACGAGTCGCAGTGGCGCGCCCGCCTTTCGGCCGACGAGGGCCTGCTGCGCGGGCCCGAGCTGGACCGGGTGGACCGCTGGCGCGCGCGGCTGGGCGACCTGCCCGCCCCGCTGCGCGCCTACGTGGCCGCCAGCGAAGACCTGCGCGACCGCGAGCGCGTGCGCGACGCCGAGCGCTGCGTGGCGCTGCTGGGCCCCGCCGAGCACGACGCGGTGAAGGAGGCGCTGGTGCAGGCCGCGCGGTCGCCCGGGGCCGCCGTCCCCCTCGCCACGGGCAAGCTCGCGCCCGGCGCGCTCGCGGCGCTCGAGCGCCTGTGCGAGATCGGCGTGGTGGCCATGGACCCGCCGGCGAGCGACGCCAGCGCCGCCCTCCGGCTCGTCTCCTCCACCCTGGCCGCCCGCTGGTCGCGCCTGGCGGGGTGGGTGGCCGAAGACCGCGAGGCGTCGCTCCCGCCGGTGCGCGAGCGGGGCGACGCGGCACCCGCCGTGGTCGAGCGGCGGACGCGGCGCCGGCACACCTCTCCCTGGACCGCCGGCGCGCAGCCGCGGCGCCCCCGGTGGATCACCCCGCTGGCGATCGCGGCGGCGGCGATCATGGCGGCGACCGTCCTGGCCCTCCCCCGCAGGGGCGCCACCCCCGCGACGTACGAGCCGACGGTGCAGGAGCTGGTGGCCGACGGGCGGCTGGCGATGGACCAGCAGGACTACGAGGGCGCGGCGCTGGCGTTCTCGCACGCCGTGGAGCAGGACCCGAAGTACGTGACCGGGTGGCTGGACCTGGCTACCGCGTCGATCCACGCGGGCGACTACGAGCGGGCCCGCGCCGCGCTGGCGCGTGCCGACTCGCTGGCGCCCAGCTCGCCCGCGGTGCGCCTGCGCCAGGCGGCGCTGCTGTACCGCGAGGGCGACTACCGGGGCACCGTGCAGGCGGTGGAGCAGATCCCCCTGGGCTCGCTCGACGCGTCGGCGTACACGTACCTGGGGCTGGCGAAGCGGGCGCTGGGCGAGCGGGCGGCCGGCGATTCGGCGCTGGTCACCGCGCTGCAGCGCGATTCGACGGCCGAGCCGGCGCGCACGCTGGTGGCGCGGATGCGCGGCGCCCCGGGGCAGCAGGCGCAGGCGGCCGCGCCCGGCGACTCGGCGAGGCCGCCGGGCCTTCCGCGGCCCACCGCGGCCGAGCAGCGGATGGAGGTGGGAAGGGGGCGCCGGGTGTACCTGCACCACACCAACCCGCGCGACACGCTGTTCACCAACTGGGTCGCGGCGCGCGCGGCCGACCGCGGCTTCTGCATCCCCGAACCTTCGGAGCACCGGCGCGGGCCCGGCGTGCCCACGGTGAAGTACACCTGGCCCGAAGACGCCGCCGCCGCCGAGGAGCTGCGCACCATCGTCCGCTACGCGCTGCACCTGCGCGGCTTTCCCGAAGAGGTCCGGGTCCAGTCGCTGACCAACGCGCCGCAGCGGGGACGGCGCGGGCACCTGGAGGTGTGGCTGGGCTCGCTTCCCGGGGCCGACACGGTGGCGCCCGTGCGGCGGCCACGCCCGTGCTGACGCGCCCCGCCCGCCGCGCGGGCGCGCGCGGCCCTGTCTGGCGGGCGGCCGCAGCGATACGCTTCCGTCCGCGCCGTGCCCGACCACCCGGATCCGGTCTCCCATGAAGGAGCTCTGCTTCGTCCTGATGCCGTTCGGCCGCAAGCCCGACGCGGCCGGCAACAGCATCGACTTCGACGCCGTGTACCAGCAGCTGATCGCCCCCGCGGTCGCCGCGGCCGACCTGCAGCCGCTGCGGGCCGACGAGGAGATGACGGGCGGCATCATCCACAAGCCCATGTTCGAGCGGCTGGTGCTGTGCGGCTTCGCGGTGGCCGACCTGACCACCGCCAACCCCAACGTCTTCTACGAGCTGGGCGTGCGCCACGCGGCGCGCCCCTGGAGCACGGTGCTCCTCTTCGCCGAGGGCGGGCGCCTTCCCTTCGACGCGGCGCCGCTGCGCGCCATGCCCTACCGCCTGTCGCCCGACGGCGTGCCGATCGAGGTGGAGGCGGTGCAGAGCGCCCTCACCGCGCGGCTGGTGGAGGCGCGCAAGCAGATGGGGACGGTCGATTCGCCCCTCTTCCAGCTGGTGGATGGGTACCCCGACCAGATCGCCCACGAGAAGACCGACGTGTTCCGCGAGCAGGTGGAGTACTCGGCGCGCGTGAAGGAGACGCTGCGCGAGGCGCGCGCGCGCGGGGTGGAGGCCGTGCGCGCGGTGGAGGCCGAGCTCGGCGACGACCTGCGCGGGGTGGAGAGCGGGGCGCTGATCGACCTGTTCCTCTCGTACCGCGCCGTTTCGGCGTGGCGCGAGATGGAGCTGCTGGCCGGCCGGATGCCGCGGGTGCTGGGGGCCACGGTGATGGTGCAGGAGCAGCTCGCCTTCGCCCTCAACCGGCAGGGCAAGGGCGAAGAGGCCGAGCGCGTGCTGCTGGACCTGCTGGAAAGCCGCGGCCCCAGCAGCGAGACGTACGGCATCCTGGGGCGGGTGTACAAGGACCGCTGGGAGGCGGCGGTGAGCGGGAAGGACACGCTGGTCGCGCCCGTGCTGCTGGACCGCGCCATCGACGCGTACCTGAAGGGGTTCCAGACCGACTGGCGCGACGCCTACCCCGGCGTGAACGCGGTCACGCTGATGTCGCTGCGCGACCCGCCCGACCCGCGGCGGGCCGACCTGCTGCCGGTGGTGCGCTACGCGGTGGAGCAGAAGATCGCGCGCGGGTCTGCCGACTACTGGGACCACGCGACCCTGCTGGAGCTCGCGGCCATCGCCGACGACCCGCACCGCGGCGGCGAGGCGCTGGCGAACGCGGCGGCGCTGCTGAAGGAGCCGTGGCAGGCCGAGACCACCGCGCGCAACCTGCGGCTGCTGCGCGAGTCGCGCGAGCGGCGCAACGAGCCCTCCCGGTGGCTCGCGCAGGCCGAGCAGCAGCTCCTCTCCCGCGCCGCGCCCGCCAGCACGCCGCCCCTGTCGCAGGCGGCGATGGCGGTGTAGGCATCCGCGCGGGACGGAATCGAGAGCGGCCGGGCCGGTGCCCGGCCGCTCTCGTTTGCGGCACACCGCGCGGTCGTCGTTCGCGCTCCGTACCCGTGATACCGGATCCGGCTGAAACACTTACTGCAACAGCGTCACACGGAGGAACGGAGTAGAACGGAGGAAACGGAGAAATTCGTCGTAGTTCCTCCGTTTCCTCCGTTCTACTCCGCGTCTCCGTGTGACCCTCAGCTGTTTTGATCCAGCAACTGATTATGCGGATCTGTATGAGGATGAGGGGCCATCCCGGATTCGGCGTGGCACGGCGGGAGATTCCGGGTTCGGTACCGGCACCGGCATCCGCCCCCGACCCGGCCCCGGGGTGCTACGGCGGAGGGTACGCCGCCTGCGCCGTTCGCCACGCCAGATGTTTCATCGTCACCGGCGAGAGGAAAGGGGCGGCATGGGCGCGATTCGGCTTCGGAACCTGGCGGCGGCGGGCGCGCTGGCGCTGGTGTCGGCGTGCACGGGTGCGTGCGGCGCGGGTGGAGCGGGCACCCGCGCGGCGGCGGGCACGGGCACAGTCCCCGCCCCGGCCGCGCGTGCGGACACGTCGGCCGGGGTGGTGGAGCTGATCCGCCGCGCCGCGGTGCCGCTCACCGGCGGCGACCGCGACTACGATACCCTGATGGCGATGATCGGCGACGCGCGCTTCGTGCTGCTGGGCGAAGCCACGCACGGCACGCACGAGTTCTACGCCGAGCGTGCCCGGATCACCCGCCGGCTGATCGAGGAGAAGGGCTTCACCGCCATCGCCGTGGAGGGCGACTGGCCGCACGCCGAGCGGGCGCACCTGTGGGCCCGCGGGCAGGGGAGCGACGCGGGCGCGGCGCAGGCGCTGGCCGGCTTCCGCACCGGCTTTCCGCAGTGGATGTGGAGCAACGCCGACGTCGCCGGGCTGATGACCTGGATGCAGGGCTTCAACCAGCGCGCGCCGGCCGCGGCCCGGGCCGGCTTCTACGGCCTGGACGTGTACACGCTGTTCCCGTCGGCCCAGGCGGTGGAGCGGTACCTGGCCGGCGTGGACCCGCAGGCCGCCCGCCGCGCCCGCGGCCGCTACGACTGCTTCCGCCGCTACGGCGACGACCCGCAACGCTACGGCGCCGCGGCGGCGGGCGGCGGTGGCTGCCGCACGCAGGCGCGCGAGCAGCGCGAAGAGATGGAGCGCCTTTACGCCGCGCTTCCCGCCAGCGCGCCCGACTCGGCGGCCGACGCGCTCTTCTCCGCGCTGCGGAACGCCTTCGTGGTGGAGAACGCCGAGGAGTACTTCCGCACGGGGTTCGAGGGTGGCGAATCGACCTGGAACCTGCGCGACCAGCACATGGCCGAGGCGCTGCAGGCGCTCTCGGCGCACCTGTCGCGCCGGGGCCGGTCGCCGAAGGTGGTGGTGTGGGCGCACAACACGCATTCCGGCGACGCGCGCGTCACGCAGATGGGTGAGGCCGGCGAGCTGAACCTGGGTCACCTGATGCGCGAGACCTTCGACGGGCAGACCTTCCTGCTGGGCTTCACCACCTACACGGGCACGGTGCTGGCGGCCACCGCGTGGGGGCAGCCCGCGCGCGTGCGCAACGTGCGCCCGGCGCTGCCGGAGAGCTATTCGGGGCTGTTCCACCGCACCGGGATCGGCAACTTCTTCCTGCCGCTGCGCGGCACCGGCGCGCTGGCCGAGGCGCTGGGCACCCCGCGACTGCAGCGGGCGATCGGCGTGATCTACCTTCCCGAGAGCGAGCGGGCGAGCCACTACTTCGACGCCCGCCTGTCGCAGCAGTTCGACGCCGTGGTGCACATCGACAGCAGCACGGCGCTCACGCCGCTGCGGTGAACGCCGGTACGAAGAGCCGCCGGATGTCTTCGAAGTAGCAGGGAGCGCGGAGGAGCTTCGTCGTTCTCCGGTTTCCCCTGCTGCTTTGCGTAAGGTGGCTTCAGCGTGCACCAGGATGGCTGGAATGCGGCCTGCACCTGCTGCACCCGATCTTCCTCATCGAACCAGGACAGGCGGCGGATGCGCACGACCCGGCTTCGGCGCGTGGGGTTGGCGGGAGCGGTGGCGCTGGCCTCGGCGTGCGCCGGCACGGCCGCCGGCCAGACGAGTGGCGCGACGGCCGTACCGTCGACCGCGCCCGGCAGCTCGACGCAGGTGGTGGAGCTGGTCCGCCGCGCCGCGGTGCCCCTCTCCGGCGGCGAGCGCGACTACGACCCGCTGATGGCGATGATCGGCGACGCTCGCGTGGTGCTGCTGGGCGAGTCCACGCATGGCACGCACGAGTTCTACGCCCAGCGCGCCCGCATCACCCGCCGGCTGATCGAGGAGAAGGGCTTCACCGCCGTTGCCGTGGAGGGCGACTGGCCGCACGCAGAGCGCGTGCACCACTTCGTAAGCGGGATGGGGAGCGACGCGAGCGCGGCAGACGCGCTGGCCGGCTTCCGCACACGCTTTCCGCAGTGGATGTGGAGCAACGCCGACGTCGCCGCGCTGCTCACCTGGATGCGCGAGCACAACCAGCGCGCGCCGGCCGCCTCCCGCGCCGGCTTCTACGGGCTGGGCGTGTACACGCTCTTTCCCTCGGCGCAGGCGGTGGAGCGGTACCTGGCCGCCGTGGACCCGGATGCCGCCCGCCGCGCACGCGAGCGCTACGCCTGCTTCCGCCGCTACGGCACCGACGTGGTGCGCTACGCCACCGCGGCGGGCTCCGACTCGGCCGCCAGTTGCCGCGCGCAGGCACGCGAGCAGCGCGAAGAGCTGGAGCGCCGCTACGCCGCCCTCGCCGCCGACGCACCCGACACGGCGGCCGACGCGCTCTTTTCCGCGCTGCGCAACGCGTGGGTGGTGGAGGGTGCCGAGGCGTACTACCGGATCCAGCTGGAGGACCGCGGCCAGTCGTTCTGGAACCTGCGCGAGCGTCACATGGCCGGGGCGCTGCAGGCACTCTCGGCCCATCTCTCGCGCGGGGGCCGGCCGGCGAAGATCGTGGTGTGGGCGCACAACACCCACGTCGGCGACGCGCGCGCCACGCAGATGGCAGACGCAGGCGAGGTGAGCCTGGGCCAGCTGGTGCGCGAGGCCGTGGGCGGGGGGGCCTTCCTGCTGGGCTTCAGCACCTACACCGGCACGGTGCTGGCCGCCACCGAGTGGGGGCAGCCGCCCCGCGTACGGACCGTGCGCCCGGCGCTGCCGGAGAGCTGGTCGGCGCTCTTTCACCGCACCGGCGTGGGCGACTTCTTCCTCCCGCTGCGCGGCACCGGCGCGCTGGCGCAGGCGCTGGGCACGCCACGCCTGGAGCGGGGCATCGGTGTGCAGTACCTCCCCGACAGCGAGCGGGCGAGCCACTACTTCGCCGTCCGCCTTTCGCAGCAGTTCGATGCCGTGGTGCACATCGACAGCAGCACGGCGCTCACGCCGCTGCGGTGATTGGGGTGCGGATGAAAGGAGCGGCGTTCTCGACCAGGTCGCCGCTTCCTTCTGCTTCCGGCAATCCTCGCCTCCGATTTGTTCGCGGCCGGTGCCGTGCCGGCCGGCCGTGCGATCGGCAGCAATGGCGTCCTCGCGTGAAGGGTGCCCGCGCACGCCAGCGCAGCCACGAGAAGAAGTGCGATCGTCGGACGGGGGGTGGGAAAGGAGGGAATGGCGCCGCCCAAATGACCAGATCCAATGCGGACGGCCTTCGAAAACGTTCGAAGCTTTGTTGTCACGAGCCCCGTCACCATACTCCACATACGTGCGGCGCAGGCGTCGTCGCGCCCAACGATGCAGCATGGCGGTCACGCCGCTACGATCCTTCTTGACATGCACTCGTTCTAGGTGAAACGTGTTGGTTGACTCGTCACACCGGTACTGGGATTGCACATGCACGTCGCCCTTGATTCGAACGTCCTTATTGCTGATCGCTGGCTTCGCTCGCGCCATCTCGATGCATTGCTCGATTACCTTGATCGCACGAATTCGTTGCTTTTCATCCACGAAATCGTGAATCAAGAAGTAAGGGCAAAGGTTCGGCAGCAGTTTGCGAAGGCAGTCAATTCGATGGCTAGCGCTGCTCGCGAAGGAGAGCGTCTTGGCATGGTTGGGATCAACTCACCGGAAGAGTCGGTTATTGTGGCTGCGTCAATGTCAAAATGGGAGAAGATGTTTGGTGAGTGGCTCAACCGGAATGCAGAGGTTATCCCGTTGGATAACGATTTATTACCGGAAATCACGCGTAGGGCGATCGAGAGGATTCCCCCATTCACATCAAACGGTGAAGAGTTTCGGGATGCGCTTCTATGGCTCGGCCTCATCCGTCACCTTCCCACCGTAACAGCAATCCCGGAAGTGGCGTTTATATCGGCAAACACAAAGCAGTTCGCATCAATAGACAAGCACGAGCTGCACCCCTCGCTTGCATCTGATGCGAAGGCGCAACGAATTGATGTACATTATTTTACATCACTAGACGATTTCATTTCATCGCGTGCAAAACCAATTGAGCATATCTCTGTTGAATGGATCAACGAACATCTCAACGGGGCGGAACTAACCGCCGCGATTCATGCTTATCTCGACACCTTGGGACCAGATTTCTTCGTACCAGCACACATGTATGAAAACCGGTACCAAGCCATCGAAGTTCCAGACCCGATGAGCGTGACATATTCGCTCGTTGATTTCTTCGTTTGGCAGGCCACCGGAGGCGATGTCACTGTGTTCCTTTCGTTTGAGGTCACGGCATTTGGTGATGCCGAATGTGAATCGTTGTTTTCTGCACAAGCACGCTGGGAAACTGAACAGGATTCGCTGTATCGTACGCTGCCTTGTCGATTGCATCGTAAGTTCGATGTAACAGCGGAACTCAAGGGAGACATCTTCAAGAACTTCACCGTTGAGGATTCAGAGCCACTTCTCACGTGAGCGGAGCCATGTGCTCACTCAGCAGCGTGTGGAAGTGGTGCGTCCCTACCTCGCGGCGCGGTGAATAGCGGCCGCGGTGGTACAGGCGCGATCTGACGCCCTTCTGCACGGCTTCCACCACCTCCTCGTCTTCCATCTCCACGCGGTGCAGGCCGGCGCCTGCGCCGCGTTCGCGCTTGGACGCGTCCCACACGTAGCTCAGGAACGAGACGCGGGTGCGCTCAGGCCCCAGCGGCTGCACCAGGTTCACCGACAGCCCCCAGGGATAAAAGTTCAGCATCAGGTTGGGGAAGAGCCACCAGTAGTACGCGGCGATCAGCTCGCCGGCGTCCGGGTGGCCGGCGGGGAGCGCGAACGCATCGGCGGCGTGCTTCGTGGTGCCCAGCTGCAGGTTGCACCACGCGAACGTCTCGGTGCGGTAGGTGGAGTAGTCCAGCGCATCGGCCAGCGAGGCGTGCACGTAGGGGATGTGGAACTCCTCCAGGTAGTTGTCCACGTACAGCGCCCAGTTCGCCTCGATCAGGTAGTCGCGGCTGGTGTGGGGATCGAAGACGAACTCGCGCAGCGGGAGGAAGCCCACGCGCTCCATCACCGGCCCGATCCACTCCGCGAAGGTGCACGCGGGGTCGATGGAGGTGAACGAGAGCGGCCCCCACTGCTCCAGCGCCACCTGCGGCAGGTCGTCGGCGGGCGAGGGGAAGTTCTCCACCCCCTCGAACTCGGGCATGAAGGTCATCTTCCCGTCCAGCGCGAAGCGGCGGCCGTGGTAGCGGCAGCGCATCCCGCGCGCGTGCGTCTCGCCCTCGCACACGATGGTGCCGCGGTGCGTGCAGACGTTGCTCATGCAGCGCAGCACCGCGTCGTCGCCGCAGGCCAGCACCAGCGGCTCGTCGAGACACCCTTCCAGCAGCGTGAACGGAAGCAGGTGCCCTGGCGCCTTCACCCGCTCGGCACCGCGGATCATCTGCCAGCTCCGCGCGAACACCCGCTCCTTCTGCAGCGCGTACCACGCCGGGTCGCGGTACACCTCCGCCGGCAGCGTCTGCGCGCGGGCGATGTTCGGGTCGATGGTGAAGGGCTGCATGCCAGGGGATAGGGAACAGGGGACAGGGAACAGGGGACAGGGGACAGGGGACAGCCGGCCGGGCATCCGCGCGAATGTAGACTCGCGAGGCGCGTGGGCAAAGCGGGGCCGCGAATCCGGCGCGCGCCTCCGGTTCGTATCATCCCCCACACCGCCAGCGAGACGGTGAGAGCGCGGCCGGATGGGTGCGGGGCGCACCGTTCTTGCAGCGAATTGGCGCCTGTACGAACCCTGTACGAAAACAATCCCAGCAGACGCCGGACGATAACCGATGCGCCAGACCAGAGCCGTACCGATCCTCCTCGCCTGCGCCATGGCGGCGGCGTGCGCGCAGCAGCCCCGTGCCGAGACCTCGCCCGACGACACCCTGTCGGCCGGGTCGGCGGGCGCGGGGCAGAGCGCCCAGTGCACGCCGCTGGAGACGCGCGACGCCAACGGGGCGGGCCAGCAGCCGGCCTTCGCCGGGCAGACGCGCACTTGCGGCGTGCGCTCGAACGTCGCGTACGAGGTGCAGGTGGTGGCTCGCGGGATCGAGAAGCCGTGGGCCGTGGAGCCGTTGCCCGACGGCCGCTTCCTGGTGACGGAGAAGGCCGGCCGCCTGCGCATGGTGAGCGCCGCGGGGCAGGTCGGCGCGCCGGTCGCGGGGGTGCCGGAGGTGGACGCGCGCGGGCAGGGGGGCCTGCTCGACGTGGCGCTCAGCCCGCGCTTCGCCAGCGACCGCACCGTGTTCTGGAGCTTCACCGAGCCGCGCGAGGGGGGCAACGGCACCAGCGTGGCGCGCGGCACGCTGTCGGCCGACGGCACGCGGCTCGAGCAGGTGCGCGTGATCCTGCGCACGCGGCCGACGTACAACAACAACATGCACTACGGCTCGCGGTTGGCCTTCGGGCCCGACGGGATGCTGTACGTGACCATGGGCGAGCGCTCGGCGACCGAAACGCGGCCGCAGGCGCAGGAGCGCGGCAGCCACCTGGGGAAGACGCTGCGCATCAACCCCGACGGCACCGTGCCGCGCGACAACCCGCTGGTGGGGCAGGCGGGCGCGCTGCCGGAGATCTGGTCGCTGGGCCACCGCAACATCCAGGCGGCCGCGTTCGACCCGCAGGGCAACTTCTGGATCATCGAGCACGGCACCCGCGGCGGCGACGAGCTGAACCGGGTGGAGAAGGGGAAGAACTACGGCTGGCCGGTGCAGGCGTACGGCGTGGAGTACCGCGGCGGCACCATCAGCTCGGCGCTCGGCCAGGCGCAGACGCAGCGCGTGGGGATGGAGCAGCCGGTCTACTTCTGGGACCCCGTGATCGCCCCCTCGGGCGCGCAGGTCTACACGGGCAACGCGTTCCCGGCGTGGCGCGGCAGCCTGTTCGTGGGCGGGCTGGCCAGCACGCGGCTGGTGCGCCTTGTGATCCGCAACAACCGCGTGACCGGCGAAGAGCACCTGCTGGCCGACCGCGGCAAGCGCATCCGCGACGTGCGCCAGGGCCCCGACGGCGCCCTGTACATGGTGACCGACGACGCGAACGGCGAGCTCTGGCGCCTGGCCCCGCGCCGATAGAGAAATGCTAAGTGCTAAGTGCCAAGTGCTAAGTGCTAGGTGCTAGGTGCTGGAAGGATCGAGCACCAGCCCGTCCCGCCACCGAAGCAGCCGGCGCGAAGCGCCCCAGGTCCCTCCCCCAGCAGTTTGGGGGAGGGACAGGCGCCCCCAGGCGCCAGGGAGAGGGCCCCCCCGGCGCCCGCACCCTCGCACCCTCGCACCCTCGCACCCTCGCACCCTCGCACTCTCGCACTCTCGCACTCTCGCACTCCCGCACCCTCGCACCCTCGCACCCCTTCAACCATCCCCATTGACACCCGCCCTATCCGCAACTAGACTGGTTACAGTTACAGTCCACCATCCACAGCTCGAGCGAGATGATCAGCAGCAGGGTCGCGGTCGCGGTGCACGTGCTGGCGTTCATGGCCTGGAAGCGCCGCGATCCGGTCACGTCGGAGCGCATCGCCGCCAGCGTGAACACCAACCCGGTGGTGGTGCGCCGCATCATGGGCGCGCTGCGCAACGCGGGGATGGTGAGCGTGCAGCCCGGCGTGGGCGGCGGCGCCACCCTGGCCCGCGGCCCCGAAGACATCACGCTGCTCGACGTGTACCGCGCGGTGGAAGACGGCGACGAGCTCTTTTCGCTTCACCCCTCCGAGCCGTCGCGCAGCTGCGACGTGGGCGTGCACATCCGCGACGTGCTGCGCCCCATCTTCTGCCGGGCGCACCGGGCGATGGAGAGCGTGCTGGCCGAGGTGACCATCGCCGACGTGGGGCAGCAGATGATGGGACGGGTGCAGGCCGGCGGCTGCTGTGACGCCGCCGAGTCGGCAGAGGCGCTGGTGCGGGAGCGGATGGGTGCGTAAGGGGACAGCGGCGGGCGGATCGCCGTCCATCTATCTGTAACCAATGCAGTTGCAGTGTGTCGGCGGGTGACGTGGGGCGGGAACCGGCGGGGACGAAGGGAGGGAGCGATGGGACGAGTGCTGGTGGGGCTGGCGCTGGTGGCGGCGCTGCACGGGTCGGCCGCGGCGCAGGACGGGCGGGTGATCGGGCGGGTGACGGACGGCGTGGGGAACGCGGTGCCGGCCGCGAAGGTGGCGCTGGTGGCGCACGCAGCGCGGCGGCGGCGCGGAGCGAGACCACCACCGGCGAGACCGGCGGGTTCGAGTTCGCGCGGCTGCGGCCGGGGCGGTACACGGTGCGGGTGGAGCGGGCGGGGTTCCGCGCGCGCGAGATGCAGGTGCAGCTTCCCCCCGGCGGCCGCGAGACGCTGATCGCGCGGCTGGGGAACGCTCCCCGGCGCGAGCCCAACGCGGAGCAGCGGACCTCGGAACAGCGCGCGACAACAGCGCCGCGGCCGTGACGGAGGGATGATGTCGAAAGGTCCGCGTTCGAGCGGGCGGAGCATGGGTGTGTCCGTATCCGTAACTGTAACGACTACGGTTTCGGTTGGTAACGACCAGGGATGAAAGGACGAAGGACGCGATGAGCGGAACGAACAGTGGGAGGAACCTGTTCACCCCCTACCAGCTCGGCCCGTACGAGCTGCGCAACCGGCTGGTGATGGCGCCCATGACGCGCAGCCGTGCCGGCCAGGGGAACGTGGTGACCGACGCCACGGTGGAGTACTACCGCCAGCGCGCCACGGCGGGGCTGATCGTGACCGAGGGGACGCAGGTGTCGCCGCAGGGGGTGGGCTACGTGAGCACCCCGGGGATCCACAGCGCCGAGCAGGTGGCCGCGTGGCGCCGGGTGACCGAGGCGGTGCACGAGCAGGGCGGGCGCATCTTCGCGCAGCTCTGGCACACGGGGCGGGTGTCGCACCCGTCGTTCCACGGCGGCGAGCTCCCGGTGGCACCGTCGGCCATCGGCTTCGAGGGGCAGGTGCTCACGGCCGGGGGGATGCAGCCGTACGTGGCCCCGCGCGCGCTGGAGACCGGCGAGATCGCCGGCGTGGTGGCGCAGTTCGGCGCGGCGGCCGAGCGCGCCTACGAGGCGGGGTTCGACGGCGTGGAGCTGCACGGCGCCAACGGCTACCTGATCGACCAGTTCCTGCGCGACGGCAGCAACCAGCGCACCGACCGGTACGGCGGCAGCATCCAGAACCGCGTCCGCTTCCTGGCCGAGGTCACCCGCGCGGTGGCCGACGTGTGGGGCGGCGACCGGGTGGGGGTGCGCCTGTCGCCCCACGCCGACTACAACGGGATGAGCGATTCCGACCCCGAGGCCACCTTCAGCTACGCGGCGTACGCGCTGAACGCCTTCGGGCTGGCGTACCTGCACGTGGTGGACCCCGTGGCGGCGCCGAAGCGGATCTCGCCGGTGCTGCGCGCCATCTTCCGTGGGCCGCTGATCGTGAACGGCGGCTTCGACGCCGGCACGGCCAACCTGGCGATCGCGGGCGGACAGGCCGACCTGGTGTCGTTCGGGATCCCGTTCCTGGCCAACCCCGACCTGGTGCGCCGCTACCGCGAGGGCGCGCCGCTCAACACGCCGCAGCGCGCCACCTTCTACGGCGGTGACGAGCACGGCTACGTCGACTACCCCACGCTGGACGAGGTGGCGGCGCACTGAAGCCCGGCGAGACGGGATGCCGCGGCGGACCCTCCGCCGCGGCCGCCGCGCCGACCAAACCTACGGGGTGAGGAGGGGACGACCATGTTCGCGCTGCTGACGCTGCCCCGCGGGGTGCCGCACGATCCGGAGACCGGGCCGCGGCTGGTGGTGGAGCGCCCAAACGAGCCGGTGGGGATCATCATCCGCCCCGGGCCCGTGGCGTCCGGACCGCGTCTGGCCCTGCGCGCCGTGCTGGCGGCGGCGCGGGAATGATCTGCCGGGGGGGCGGAGTGCAGCGGAGGAAACGCCGTTGCACTTCGTTCCTGCGTGTGACCCGAAGTTCAGCAGCTCATCCCATCCCGCGCGCGTGAACCGCGGAGCGTCGCTAGATTCGTTTCCGCGCAACCGGTGTATCAGGGCGCGGTTCATCCGACCGGATGCAGTTCGATGTGATTCGACTCAACAGCAAGGGACCGATCGTTGGCGATTCCCGATAAGCAGGACGCGAAGCAGGCCAAGAAGAAAAAGGCGCTGCGCAGCGCCGAGGCCTGGCGCGAGGCGCGGGCGCTGATCTGGCGCCACCGGGGGTACCTGGCCGTGGGTCTTGCGCTCACGCTGGTGAGCCGCCTGGCCGGGCTGGTGCTTCCGGCCAGCTCCAAGTACCTCCTCGACACCGTGATCGGCGAGCGGCGCGGCGACCTGCTGCTGCCGCTGGCGGCCGCCGTGGCCGTGGCCACGCTGATCCAGGCGCTCGGCTCGTTCGCGCTCAGCCAGGTGATCAGCGTGACCGCGCAGCGCGCCATCACCGACATGCGGCGCAGGGTGATGGAGCACGTCACCCGCCTCCCGGTGCGCTTCTACGACGGCACCCAGACCGGCGTGCTGATCTCGCGCATCATGACCGACGCCGAGGGGATCCGGAACCTGGTGGGCACCGGGCTGGTGCAGCTGGTGGGCGGCGCCATCACGGCGGTGTTCGCCGTGGCCGCGCTCCTGTACCTCAACTGGCAGCTCACCCTCTGGATCCTGCTGATCCTGGCCGTGTTCGGCGCCACGATGGGGGTCACCTTCACGCGGCTGCGGCCGGTGTTCCGCGAGCGCGGCGAGATCACCGCCGCGGTCACGGGGCGGCTGAACGAGACGCTGGGCGGCATCCGCGTGGTGAAGGCGTACGGCACCGAGAAGCGCGAGCAGCGCGTGTTCACCCGCGGCGCGCACCGGCTGTTCCGCAACGTGGCGAAGACCATCACCGGCGTCTCCGTGGTGACCTCGGTGGCCACGGCCGTCACCGGGATCGTGGCGATGGTGATGATCCTGGTGGGCGGGCGCGCGATCCTGGCGGGCACCATGACGCAGGGCGACCTGCTGGCGTACCTGGCGTTCACGGCCCTGCTGGCGGCGCCGGTGCTGCAGATCGCCAGCATCAGCACGCAGGTGAGCGAGGCCTTCGCGGGGCTCGACCGCATCCGCGAGATCATGCAGACCACCACCGAAGACCAGGAAGACACCGACCGCCAGTCGATCGGCCACGTGCACGGCGACGTGCGGCTCGAGAACGTGTGGTTCGAGTACGAGCCCGGCCAGCCGGTGCTGAAGGGGGTGGAGGTCGACGCGCCGGCGGGAACCACCACCGCGCTGGTGGGGAGCAGCGGCTCGGGGAAGAGCACGCTGGTGAGCCTGGTGATGGCGTTCAACCGGCCCACGCAGGGCCGCCTGCTGGTGGACGGGCGCGACCTGAACGACCTGAAGCTCTCCGACTACCGCGCGCAGCTGGGCGTGGTGCTGCAGGAGAACTTCCTGTTCGACGGCACCGTGGCCGACAACATCCGCTTCGCGCGCCCCGACGCCACCCGCGCCGAGATCGAGGAGGTGGCGCGCATCGCCAACGCCGACTCGTTCATCCGCGCCTTCGCGCAGGGCTACGACACCATCGTGGGCGAGCGGGGGATCAAGCTCTCGGGCGGGCAGCGGCAGCGCATCGCCATCGCCCGGGCGATCCTGGCCGACCCGCGCATCCTGATCCTCGACGAGGCCACCAGCAGCCTCGACAGCGAGAGCGAGGCGATGATCCAGGAGGGGCTGCGCCGGCTGCGGCAGGGGCGCACCTCGTTCGTGATCGCCCACCGTCTCTCCACCATCCGCAGTGCCGACCAGATCCTGGTGCTGGAGCACGGCGAGGTGGTGGAGCGCGGCACGCACCGCGAGCTGATGGCGCTGAACGGCCGCTACCGCGAGCTGCACGACCGCCAGTACGCGCTGGAGAGCGACCGCTTCATCAACCCCGGCGAAGATTTCACCCCCGAGCCCGAGGTCGAGGTGCCGCGGGTGAAGGTTTCGGCCGGCTGACGCAGTGCGGGAGTGCGGGGTGCGAAGGTGCGAAGGTGCGAAAGCGCGTGGGCGCGTGGGTGCGCCGTCACACTGCCGCGCTCCGCCCGATGTCATCCTGAGCGCCGCCGCTGAACG
>DASWMA010000819.1:0-11125 GCA_036399995.1 Longimicrobium sp.
CGTCAGGTCGAAGCCGGCCAGCACGCCCCACCCCAGCCCCACCTCGAAGGCGTCGGCCAGGTCGCCCACCGGGATCCCGGCATCGATCCGCGCCTCGACGGTCACCGGCAGCGTGCCCTGCGCGGCGGCCCGGTTCCCGCCCACGGCCAGCGCGCCCAGCGCGAGCAGTCCCACCATCACGTTCTTCATGGCCTGGTTCCTCGGTGCAATTGATATCGGGATCGGTCCCCGCGGTGCCTGCATCGCGGGTTCGGCCGCGCCATCCGGCCGCGCCCCCGCACCGCGCAAGCATCGCTCCCGGCGCCGTGCCTCACATCCAAGCCGTTGCGTGACAACACGGTAGCTTCCACGGCGCGACGCACGCAAAAACGCGCGACTGCCCGATTTGTCTACACGCAGGGACGCGCCGTGTCACAGCGAGGCGGCAGGGCTCCGCGCGGTCGGCGAGGGGCGAATGTGCGACTGAAGTCGCCGCTACAACGGCACGCAGTCCGCCTGCGCGGACTTCGCCGGCCTGCATCCGTCGGAGCGGTGACGTTCTCGCCACTCGTCACCCCCTCCCCCGCGGAGCGGGGTGAGGGGGCCGGGGGGAGGGGGCCGCCGCGGCCGCACCGATCCTCGTAGAAACGCAGTGGCGCACTCCCGCACTCCCGCACTCCCGCACTCCCGCACTCCCGCACTCCCGCACTCCCGCACTGGCGCACTCACGCACCCGTTGCAGTTCAGGGATTTGCAAGTCGTTGCAGCCATTCCGGATCGCCCCCGAACGCTGCGGCACGGTGATTGAAGCAGGGGCCGCCCCATGGAATACACGGAAGACCCGTTTCTCTTTCCGCTCGTCACCGAGCCGAAGTCGCGGTGGGAGAAGGCCGGGCTCAGCCCGCGCCAGGAGGCGTCGTTCAACCGCGTCTCGCTCCTGCTGGTCGCGATGTTCCTGACCGGGTGGGTGTACAGCATCTTCCTGGCGCCCCGGGCACACCTGCAGGCGGCGCCGGTGGCCCGCATCACCGACGCGCTCACCCGGTCGCCGCTGTCGGGGAAGGCGGCGCCGGCGGCCGCGTTCGTCACCGACCAGCTGGTGCAGAGCTTCTCCACCAGCTACCAGCAGGAGTTCGGGATGACCAGCGGCGCCGTGCGCGTGAAGGTGCTGCGCCCGGGCGAGACGCTGGAGGTGCCCGCGAACCTGCCCCAGGGCGCCCAGGTGGAGCTGCAGCCCACGCAGGGCACCGCCGGCGCGTCTGCGGCGCCGGGCACCGCGTCGCAGAACCCGGGCGTGTGGAACGTGGTGCTCAAGATGGCCAACGCGCTGCGGCCGGCCAGCAACGTGAGCGTGATCACGCTGGTGCCGCTCACCGCCAAGCAGAGCGGCCGCATCGGCAGCTACCGCGTGGGCTCGTGGCCGTTCGAGCGGGGCGGCGCGCCCAAGCCCGTGTACGAGCCGCCGCCGGGGCTGGTGAAGGTCACGCGCGAGAACATGAACCTGTGGATCAGCGAGCACATCCAGCTCAAGGACTTCCTCACCAAGGGGCAGACCGACGTGTGGCCCAAGTACGTGGCGCTGCAGCCCAAGGTGCTCGACAAGGTGGAGCTGACGCTGCAGGAGCTGGAGAAGATGGGCCACCCGGTCAAGAACATCTTCGTGGTGAGCGCCTTCCGCACCCCCGACTACAACGCCGGGGGCGGCAACACCGCCGGGCGCGGCGCGCTCAGCCGCCACATGTACGGCGACGCGGTCGACTTCTGCATCGACAACGACGGCGACGGGCGGATGGACGACCTGAACGGCGACGGGCGGGTGACCGTGGCCGACGGGCGGGTGATCGGCGAGGCGGCGGAGCGGGTGGAGAAGGCGCACCCGGAGATGATCGGCGGAATCGGGATCTACACCCCCACGGGGGCACACTCGGGGTTCGTGCACCTCGACACGCGTGGTTTTCGCGCCCGCTGGTAACGGGGCCGGTTGACGAGGTCGGCTTTTACGGGCGGAGGAGGGGACGATGGCGGAGGCGATCGACGGGCGCGGTGACAAACGGCGGCACGAGCAGGACGAGCCGGAAGAGAACCTGCCGCCCGAGATGGACGTACGCGACGAAGACCTGGAGCCGCACGAGGGGCTGCGTTACATCGCGCGGCTCTTCAAGGTGCTGGCCATCCTGCTGATCCTGCTGCTGATCGGCGAGATCATCCTGGGGCTGGTGAACCGCGGCAACGAGGCGATCCCCACGCTGATGGTGGAGGCCACGCGCATCGTGGTGTTCGCCGGCCTGCTGTGGGGCGCCGGCGACATCGCGCTGATGCTGATCGAGAGCAACCACGACCTGCGCGCCACCCGCATCCTGGTCGGCCGGCTGAACGGCAAGGTGGCGCGGCTCGAGGCCCACTACGTGCCGCGCTCACCCGGCGGCGGCCTGCAGCAGCGGTCCGGCGCACGCGGCACCACCTACGAGGCCGGCGGCCCCGACGGCCCGCCCGAGACGCGCCCGCCGTCGCACCGCGAGGGGCTGGGCTGATCCGCGGTTCCGGGAAAAGCACCGCTGAAACGATCACACGGAGGAAACGGAGGGAACGGAGAACTGCTCGCCAGGATGCAGTTCTCCGTTCCCTCCGGTCCCTCCGTGTGAAACCCGTCGTTCGCCGTTCCTACGCGTCGTCCACGCCGAAGCGGTAGATGGTGCGCGAGCGGTAGTGCTCGCCCGGGCGCAGGATGGACGAGGGGAACTCGGGGTGGTTGGGCGAGTCGGGGAAGCGCTGCGGCTCGAGGCAGAAGCCGGTGTGGTGCGCGTACCTGCGCCCTTCCTTCCCCCGCACCGTGCCGTCGAGGTAGTTCCCCGAATAGAACTGCAGCCCCGGCTCGGTGGTCCACACCTCCAGCACGCGCCCGCTCTCGGGGTCGTGCGCGCGGGCCGCCAGCACCGGCTCCGCTCCGTCGCGCTCCAGCACGAAGTTGTGGTCGTAGCCGCCGGCGCGCGCCAGCTGCGGGTCGTCGGCGCCGATCCGCTCGCCGATCTCCGTCGCATGGCGGAAGTCGAAGGGCGTGCCCTCCACCGGCGCCAGCTCGCCCGTGGGGATCAGCCCGTCGTCCACCGGCGTGTAGCGCGTGGAGGAAAGCTGCAGGCGGTGCTCCAGCACGTCGCGCCCGCCCTGGGCAGACAGGTTGAAGTAGGTGTGCTGGGTGAGGCACACCGGCGTCGCCCGGTCGGTGCGCGCCACGTAGTCCACCACCAGGTCGTTGCCGTCGGCCGTGTAGGTGACCTCGGCGTCGAGCCGGCCGGGGTACCCCTGCTCGCCGGCGGGGCTGACGCGGCGAAGGCGCAGCCCCACCGTGTCTTCGCCGCCGAAGGGCTGCACGTGCCAGCACACCTTGTGGAAGCCGCCCGGCCCGCCGTGCAGGTGGTGCGCGCCGTCGTTCACCGGCAGGCGGTACTCGCGCCCGTCCAGCCGGAAGCGCCCCTCGCGGATGCGGTTGGCGTAGCGCCCGATCAGCGCGCCGAAGTAGCCGTTGTCCTCCACGTACTGCTCCAGCCGGTCGAAGCCCAGCACCACGTCGCCCGGGCGGCCGCGGCGGTCGGGCACCTCCACCGCCTGGATCACCCCGCCGTAGCCGCACACGCGCACCACCATCCCGGTGCGGCTGTGCATCTCGAACAGCTCCACCCCCTCGCCCGTGGGGAGCCGGCCGAACGGCGAGCGGCTCACGATCGGCGTCACGCCGTCACCGGGGTGCGGGGTGGATGCGGATGTCGGGTCGGGCGGGGCATGCGTGGTGGCGACGAAGGGAATCGAGTTCGCTGGACGGAACGAAGGACGTCTTAAAGTGCAACGAGCCGGCCGGAGTGCGAAAGTGCGGGGGGGTAGAAACGGCGTGATGCGGGCGTGTCCCTCCGCTGCGCTCCGGGCCGGGCTGCGCGCGCCGTAGGGCACGATACCGCCGTGCCCAACGGCGCCGAGCCCCCTCCGCAGCCGGCACGATACCGCTGTGCCGGCTGCTCCGGGGTCTCGGCCCTCCGGGCGCGCATCCCTCACGCATCCGTGCCGTTTCCGCCTCGCGCGACCACGGCGGATCAACGAAGCAGCGACCCCGGGCGTTGAAGCCTCGCGCAGTTTGCGAGGCTTTTCGTCGTTGTTGCTGCGGCTTCAGCCGCCGGTGGATCGCCGGAATGCTGTATCACCCCCGGAACGACGGCGATCACCCGGTGCATTCCCCCGACGGGCGGGGGATCGCCTGGCCACTGGGCACCGGCGTGCCGAACGCGGGGGTGCCGTCCGCGTTCCAGGTGAACGGCTGCGCGCGGATCACCCGGTCCCACCCCGGCGCCGACGCCACCTTGGCGTGGTACACGATCCAGCTCTGCGTCCCGTCGGGCGAGGTGGTGAACGAGGCGTGCCCGGGGCCGTACACGGTGCCCGCGGCCTGGAACACCGGCCCCGTCTTCACCCACGATGCGGGGTTCAGCGGGTCGGCCCCCACCAGCCGCAGCAGCCCCAGCCGGTAGTCGGGGAGCCAGCTCTCGCGGGTGGAGTAGACGATGAACGTCTGCCCGTTCCGCTGCAGGAACTGCGGGCCCTCCTGCAGGTCGAGCTCCGTCCCCCGCTCCCAGCTCTCCACCGGCGAGCTGATCCGCCCCCGCGGCCCGTCGATCGTCCACGGGTTGGACATGTGCGCCGCGTACAGGTGCTGCGGCGTCCGGTCGATCGAGGCGTTCGCCTCCCACCCGCTCCACACCGCGTACAGCTCGGTGCCGATCCGCGCCACGGTCACGTCGATCGCCCACACGTTGGGGTTGCCCGAGCCCGGGCCGCCGTTGCCCGTGAAGAGCATCCCGCGGTCGGTGTACGGGCCCATCGGGTCGCTCCCCGCCGACTCCAGCACCCCCGACCGCTGGCTGACGAAGGGCGGCCCGTCGCTCCCGGCGGCGTAGTAGATGTACCACCGGCCGTCGATCGGGTGCAGCTCCGGCGCCCACACGTTGGTGCGGTTCCACCCCGTGGCGGGCGCGCTCCACACCCGCACCTGGTTCTGCGTGACCCCGGTGAGCGTCGACGATTTCGACACCCAGATCCCGTTGTCGCGCGACTGCACCAGGTAGTAGAAGCCGGCGTCGCGCACCACCCAGGGGTCGGCCCCCTGCGCCAGCGGGTTGGTGAAGCTGCACGCCGGCGTGGGCGGCGGCGGCGTGATCCCCCCGCCGCCGCCCCCGTCGCCCCCGCCCCCGCACGCCGCGGCGCCGGCCAGCAGCGCCAGCGCGAACACGGCGGCGCCGCGCGCCGGCCGGGCTTTCACCCGCCGGACACGCGCCGCCGCCGTACCCGGGAGGGGGGCGGCTCCCGTGGGAGCCGGCCCCTCCCGCCCCGCGAAAACGCTCATCACCACCCCGGGTTCTGCGGCACGTTGGGGTTGCGGGCCGTCTCCTCGTTGGGGATGGGGAGGCGCTCCGACTTGCCCTGCACGAAGAAGCGGAACTCGGTGGGGTCGTGCGCCTCCACCGCGTCGGTGGCCAGCAGGTTGTGGCGCGCCAGGTACAGCCAGCGCTCCATCTCCAGCCCCAGCTCCAGCAGCGTCTGGTGCTCGATCTCGGCGCGCATCGCCGCCTGGCTCATCCCCGCGGGAAGCGGAGCCAGCCCCGCGCGCTGCCGCACCATGTTCACGAACGGCCGCGCCTGCTCGGGGGCGCCCTGCTCGTTCAGCGCCTCGGCGTGGTTCAGCAGCAGCCCGCCCAGCCGCACCACCTTGAAGTTGATGTCGGCGTCCCAGTCCGACCGGCCGTTGTAGTACTCGGTGTACTTCTTCCAGAACAGGTCGGTCGACCCGGTGCCGTAGCGCTGGGTGAACGGCTGCCCGAACACGTCCATCCCGCCCGGCTTGTTGTAGAAGATGGTCGCGTCCAGGCGCGGGTCGGTGCCGCCGCCGGCGGTGGGCTCCTTCAGGAACTCCTGGAAGTACCACTCCGTGGGCCGGGCGTCGCAGAAGCTGGGGCCGCACGGCCCGATCATCTGGCCGATGTTGAGCCCCCCCGTGCCCGAGCTCAGCGTGTTGGGCCCGCCGAACTGGATCTCGAAGACCGTTTCGGGGGCGTTGTCGCCGGTGTTGCGGAAGAGGTCGGCGTAGTTCCCCGCCAGCGTGTACCGCCCCGACCCGACCACCTCGGCGAAGGCCTGCGACGCCGCCTGCCACTCGCGCTGCTGCAGGTGCGCCTTCCCCAGCATGGCGGTGGCCGCGTCGCGGTTGGCCGAGCCCGTCACCCGCCGGTTCACGGGAAGCGCCGCGCGCGCCTCGGTGAAGTCCTTCTCCACCTGCGCCCACACCTCGGCCGGCGAGGCGCTGGCCGGGCGGTCGGTGCTGACCGACGGCTGCAGGATCAGCGGCACGCTGCCGTACAGGTTGGCCAGGTTGAAGTACAGCAGCCCGCGGATGAACTTGGCCTCGCCCACCAGCTGGTCGCGCAGCGCCGCGTCCATCGGCACCTGCGGGAGGTTGGCGATCGCCTGGTTGGCGCGGAAGATCGCCTGGTAGTGGTGGCCGTACAGCTCCAGGTTCACCTCGAAGTCGTAGCTGGCCAGGGTGAACTTGTTGAACTGGTTCAGCTCGGGCCACGGGCTGGGGCTGTGCCCGATGTCGCTGCGCACGTCGTAGGCGAAGGTCAGCCAGCGGCGGTAGGCGCCGCGCAGCTGCAGGCCGTTGTACACGCCGTTGATCCCCTGGATCGCGTCGCTCTGGTTCTTCCAGAACGTCTCGGTCGTGCGGGTGTTCGGATTGGTGATGTCCAGGTCCGAGCACCCCGCCGCGACCGCGGCGACGAGCAGGGCCGGAACCAATCGAGAGTATCTCATCGGGTCGCTCGTTTGTGGTGGTGGCCGGTTCAGAAGCCCACGTCGACGCCCAGCGTCACCGTGCGCGGGTTGGGATACATCCGCCCGTCGTCGATGCCGCGGGTGAGCGGGTCGTCCATGCTGCGCACCTCGGGGTCGAAGCCCGAGTAGCCGGTGAAGGTGAACACGTTCTGCACGTTCAGGTACACGCGCGTGTCACGCAGGTTGACCCCCAGGCGGCGCCCCAGCCGGTCGGGAAGCGCGTAGCCCAGCTCGATGTTCTCCACCCGCAGGAACGAGCCGTCCTCGATCCAGCGGTCCGACGCCAGCCGCGCGTTGCTCTGCCCCTGCGGCCCGAACACGGCGCGCGGGGTGGTGGTGCTGGGGTTCTGGGGCGTCCAGGGCCGCAGGTCGCTGCGGTAGTTCCCCAGGTCGTTCAGCCGCTCCGTCCAGAACTTGATGCGGTTGAAGATCTCGTTGCCATGCACCCCGCGAAGGCCCAGCGCGAAGTCGAAGCGGCGGAACCCGCCCTCGAAGAAGAGGCCGCCCTCGAAGTCGGGCACGGCGCTCCCGGCGATGTAGCGGTCGCCGTCGTTGATGGTGCCGTTGCCGTCCACGTCCACGTAGCGCACGTCGCCGGGCTGCGCGTTGGGCTGGATCACCACCCCCTGCGCGTTGCGGTGCGCCTGCACCTCGGCCGCGCTCTGGAAGATCCCGTCGGTCTTCAGCACCCAGAACGAGCTGACCGGCGACCCCACCTGCGTGATCGCGATCTGCTCCTCGTAGCGCGTGAGCGACTGCTGCCCGTTGCCCAGCTCGGTCACCTTGCTGCGCGTGGTGGTGAGGCTGGCGGTGGTGTTCAGGCGGAAGTCGCCGCGGTTCATGCGGTGCCGCGCGCCGAACTCGAAGCCGCTGGTGCGGATGCTCCCCGCGTTCACGGTGGGCGCCAGGTTGATCAGCGGCTCGTACGGGGCGTTCAGGTACCCCACCAGCGACAGCGGGAGCGACGCGGGGACCAGGATGTCGTCGGTGTTGCGGACGTAGTAGTCGGCCGAGAGCGTCAGGCGGTCGTCCATCAGCCCGAAGTCGGCGCCGAAGTTGGTCTGGTGGTCTTCCTGCCACTTGATGTCGGGGTTGGCCAGACCCAGCTGGATGGCGCCGGTGACCGGGTTGGTCCCCGCCAGGTAGCTGCGGTTGAGCCCAACCGTGCCCGCGAACTGGTAGTCGCCGATGTCCTGGTTGCCCAGCACGCCGTAGCTGGCGCGCAGCTTCAGGTAGTTCACCGCGCGGCCCAGCAGCGGGACGCCCTCGTAGAAGCCCTCCTGGCTCACCACCCACCCGGCCGACAGCGCGCCGAAGTTGCCCCAGCGGTTGTTGGGCCCGAAGCGCGAGCTGCCGTCGCGGCGGAAGGTGCCGGTGAGCAGGTAGCGGTCGCGGAAGGTGTAGTTGGCGCGCGCCAGGAACGAGTGCAGCCGCGCCTGGTTCTTGAACCCCGAGTTGTTCAGCTCCGACGTCCCCGCGTCGATCTCGGTGAGCGTCTCGTCGGGGAAGTTGCGGCGGAACGCCTGCAGCCGGTTGAACTGCTCGATCTGCTCGGTGTAGCCGGCCACCGCGTTCAGCGAGTGGCTGCCGAACACGTCGTTGAAGGTGAGCAGGTGCTCCATCAGCAGCGTGTACGAGTTGTCGCGCCGGTCGGTGAGCTGGCTGGGCTCCACCGGGTTGTTCAGGCGCAGGGCGCCGCTGCGCACGAAGTTGCGCCAGTTCAGGTCCTGGTAGTTGCCGCCCAGGTTCAGCCGGTAGGTCAGGCTCCCGCCCAGGCGCAGCTGCGCGTAGATGGTGCCCAGCACCTGGTTGAGCTGGTCGGTGCTGGTGGCCGTCTCGATCTGCCCCACCGGGTTGGTGCCGAAGGTGGGCACCGCGGCGCTGCCGAAGCCGTAGCCGCCCGGGTTGGCGCTGTCGCGCACCGCGATCACCGGCGGGAGGCGCACCGCCTCGAGCAGCGGGTTGCCGCGCAGGTTGTTCCGCACCGAGCGCGAGAGCGAGATGTTCTCGCCCAGCGTGAAGATCCCGCGGCGCAGCTCGCTGTTCACCCGCAGACTGGCGCGGTTGAAGTCGGTGCCGATCACCGTGCCCTGCTCGCGCAGGTAGCCGCCGCTCACCATGTAGTTGGCGTTCAGCGAGCCGCCCGACACCTGCAGGTTGTGGTTCTGGATGGCGCCGGCGCGCAGGATGGCGTCCTGCCAGTCGGTGTTCACGCCGTTGAGCGTGACCGCGCCCGCGGGCGGCGCCGCCCCGGCGCCCTCGTAGATCTGCCGGGTCAGGCTGGCCCACTGCTCGGCGTTGGCCAGGTTCAGCGTGCGCGGCACCTGCTGGAAGCCGTAGTAGCTGCTGGCCGACACGCGCGTGTCGCCGTTCTGCCCGCGCTTGGTGGTGATCACGATCACGCCGTTGGCGCTCTGCGCGCCGTACTGGCTGGCGGCGCTGGCGTCCTTCAGCACCTGGATGCTGGCGATGTCGTCGGGGTTGAGCCCCGGGTTCTGCCGCATGTACATCCCGTCCACCACGTACAGCGGCGACGGGTCGGTGGTGAAGTTCTGGCCGCGGATGATCACGTCGGCCGGGCGCCCCGGCTCGCCCGAGGCGATGATGTTGACCCCCGGCACCTGGCCGCGGAGCGCCTGCTCCACGGTGGCCACCTTGCGGGTCTCGAGCTGGTCGGCGTTCACCGTGGCCACCGAGCCCGACACGTCGCGCTGGCGCTGGGCGGTGTAGCCCACCACCACCAGCGCGTTCAGCCCCACCGCCTGGGTGGTGAGCTGGATGTTGGCGTCGGCCGTGCCCCCGGCGGGCACGGTCACCGACTGGGTGACGGAGGCGTGGCCGATGGCGGTCACGCGCAGCTGGTGCGTGCCGGCGGGGACGGCGGCGATGGTGAAGCGCCCCTGCGGCGAGGTGACGGCGCGCCGCTGGGTGCCCAGCACCTCCACGGTGGCGCCCGACACGGGCGCGCCGCCCTGGGCGGTTACGGTCCCGGCGATCTGTCCCGTGGCCTGGGCCGACAGCGGCCCGGCGCAGGCCAGCCACGCGGCCGCTGCGAGCAGCACCGTGGCGAGGCGGCGGGTGTGGACGAGGGTTGTGCTCATGGCATTGACCTCTGGGGTCCTGGGGTTAGGGTCCGGCACGAGAGGGTTCGGCTTGCGCGGGCCGCGGTGCGCGGCGGGCGAAGCGGCTACGGTGGGGCGCGGCTCTGGCGGTAAGCGGTCATGCTTCCCGGGGTGCTGCGGGGGACGGGCCCGTGGGCGAAGCTGCGCCCGCGGATACGTCCCCCCGGTGCTTCAGTGTGCCCCGGCGGGGCGGAAGAGCATCGTGTCCGGCAGGCGCTGGCGGGTGACCCCCGGTCCTTCGACCCGGATCTCCAGCGCCATCGCCCCGTAGGCCTGGTGGTAGGTCAGGACGAAGGGGTGCAGCCCGGCCCGCAGCGCCATCATCCCCTCGTCTTCGGTGGTGGCGGGCGACTGGCCCATCGACCAGAACACGTTCCGCTCGCCGATCCACAGCGCGGCGCCGTCGTCGGAGCGGGCCGTGAAGGTGTAGACGCCGTCGCGCGGCACGCGGAGGTAGCCCGTGTAGCGGAAGCCGAACAGCTCGTCGCGGTCGCGCGGGTCCAGCGAGACGTTGGGGAGCGTGCCGATCTCGGCCGGCACGGGGTCGCCCGGCTCCGCGTTCAAGCGCGCCAGCCGGTCGCGGACGGGCCAGTGCAGCCGGAAGCGCGGCTCGGGAGTCGTCTCGGCGAAGTAGGCGTAGCTCACGCCGGGGACCACGCGCACGTCCTCGGCGGGGCGGCCTTCGACGCGGCGGAACTCCATCCGCGCCTCGGGGGCCGCTGTCGGGCGGCCGCCCTCGAAGCCGCGGACGCGGACGGTGGTGCTTTCGTCGATCGTGAATGGCTGGAAGAGCGGGCTTTCCGCCGTGGGCTCGGTGCCATCCGTCGTATAGCGCAGCTCCGTGGGCGTGCCCTGGTGCACGGTCACCTGGACGGAGCCGATGAAGTCGCCGTATTCGGGGAGGACCAGGGGCGCCAGGCCGCGGTTGACGGCGGCGATCCGGGCCAGGTCGAACTTCGGCTCGGCGCGGTCGTAGGTGAACAGGCCGTTCACCTCCGTCTCCACGTCGGTGAGCTGGGTGTAGATCCCCGCGCTCATCCCGTGCGTGTCGCGCAGCCGCCACATCCGCTTCATCAGCAGGTCGTAGCGGTCGTGCATCGCCTCGCGTGACGTGTACGTGCCGTCGTAGCCCCAGCTGTCCTTTTTGTCCTCCC
>DASWMA010000820.1:0-1899 GCA_036399995.1 Longimicrobium sp.
AAACTGCACTTGTTTCACACGGAGTCAACGGAGTCAGCGGAGTCAACAGAAATGAAGTTCTCCGTTGACTCCGCTGACTCCGCGTGAAACCACTTTTTTCTTTTTTCAGAATCTGGTATAAGGCGGATCTGGTCTCGGTGCCGACGGAAGCAGCACGAGGGGCACGCGGCCGGATCGCCGCGTGCCCCTCGTCACTCCTCAGTCCAGCCGTGTCAGCGCTGCTCGGCGGCGGAGTAGAGGGCGTTGAAGAGGAGCTTGAAGGTGCCGTGCGGCTGGGCCCGGAAGGCGATCTCGGGGCCGAACAGGAAGAGCCGCCCGCGGCCCACGCTCGCCTCGGCCGCGGCCACGCCGCCGTCCAGGTACTGCTGCCCCCACGCCCACCCGCTGCGCAGCGGCTCGGCGCCCTGGTACCACGCGATGCGCCGCACCCCGCGCGCGGCCGCGTCGGGGCCCAGGCGCATCACCGGGCTCTCGGCGAACATCACGTCGGCCTGGCCCCTCATCCCCCACGCGGCAGGCTGGGTGGAATCGACCTGCACGCGCAGGATGGAGCCGGGGATGTAGAACTTCTCGCGCGGCAGCTCGCGCTCGGTGCCGTCGGCCGCGCGCTCGACCAGCGCGTCGTGCACCGGCAGCCCCAGGTGCCGGGCGAGGACGGTGGAGCTGCCGATGGTGATGACGGTGCCCCCGGCCTCGAGGAAGGCGCGGAGCTGCGGGACCGTCCGCGCCACCGTCACCATCCCGATGTGCGAGCGGTACTCGGCCGGCACGGTGGCCGGGTCGGGCATCGCCCCGAAGGTGCCCGGGCGGGGCGTGCGGTCGACCGCCGGGATCGCCTCGTCCACGAACACCAGCACGTCGTACTTCGCGTTCAGGTTCCCCGCATCGAGCTCGGGGGCGAACACGCGCTGGTAGGGGAAGGAGAACTGCTCCAGGATCCACCGCGTCCACCCGCTGGGCATCGACCCGCCGTAGCGGTCCCACAGCCCGATGCGCAGCGGCCGCAGCGGGCGGACGTCGCGCGGCACCCGCGAGCTGTGTACGGCTTCGAACTGCACCCCCAGGTCGCGCGCCATCGCGTTCATGCTGTCGTACGCCGCGCGGCCTTCGGGGTCGATGTAGAACGCGCCCGCCTCTACACGTTCGTGCCTGCCGTCGGCGTTCGCCGTCTGCACGCGCGACACCTTGACGCCGGCGGCCAGCAGGCGGTTGGCGGCGGCGAAGGCGTCGTTCTGGCGCGGAGAGAAGGAGTAGCCGGAGGGCGCCCAGCGCGGCTCGGAGATCCGCGCGGGCGGCGCGGGAAGGTTCCACGCGGTCACCGGCTCGACCGGCGCCGTGAACCCCTCCATCACCCGCGCGAAGCGGATCCCCATCTGGTACGCCAGCGTCCACCCCGCCACGTCGTACGGGGGGATCGGCGGGCCGCCCTCGTACAGTACGTCGTGCGGATGGTCCTGCGGCTCGAACATGTCGAGCACGTGCGGGCGGAACGCCTGGTCGGCGCGGATCACGAACGAGCCCTGCGGATAGTAGGCTCCGCCCGCCATGAAGGCGGCGGTGGCGCGCTGCACCTCGACCCCGGTTTCCAGGAGCGCGTTCACGAACTTGACCGCGGTGGGGAAGTCGGCCTGGTCGGCGGAGATGACGTAGGCGCGCGGGTCGCGCCACTCGGGGCGGCGCAGCATCCGCAGGTAGCGCTGGCTTTCTTCGGCGCCGGGCGCGCCCTGCACCAGGCCGCCGGGCACCATCACCGCGCTCCCGGACTCACGACGGTTGGCGGCGCGCATCGAGTCGCGCACCTCGTCGACGTAGCGCGGCCAGGTGGTCCAGTGGTCGCGGCTGCCGCGCTCGATGGAGTTGCGCCCCATCCGCCAGAAGTTCATCAGCAGCGTGGGCCGG
>DASWMA010000821.1:0-2813 GCA_036399995.1 Longimicrobium sp.
AGCCGCTCGGCCAGCGCCTCGGGCTCCCGGGGGCGGTCGGAACGGCGCAGGCGCGCGAGCACCGCGGTCATCCCTCGTCCGCGGCTTCCTGCGCGATGCGGTACGCCTCGTTGCGGGCGATTCCCAACCTTCGCCGCAGCTCCTTGGCAACCCCGCTGGGCGTCTCGCCGCGCGCCAGCAGCGCCTGGGCGATGGAGCGGGCGGCGAGCGCGTCCACCTCGCCCTCGGCCTCTGCATCCTGCGCCCTTCCCTCCACCACCACCACGATCTCGCCCAGCACGTCGCGCCCGCCGAAGTGCGCCGCCGCGTCGGCCGCGGTGCCGCGGAAGAACTCCTCGTGCAGCTTGGTGAGCTCGCGCGCCACCGCCACCCGCCGGCTGGCCCCGCACGCGGCCGCCAGGTCTTCGAGCAGCTTCGCCACGCGGTTGGGCGATTCGTAGAGCACCACCGCGCGCGGGCTGGCGGCGATCTCGTCGAGCAGCTCGGCGCGCTCGGGGCCCTTGCGCGGCGGAAAGCCCAGGAAGGTGAAGGTGTCGGCGGGGACGCCGCTGGCCACCAGCGCCGCCAGCAGCGCCGACGCGCCGGGGATGGGAACCACCTCGAAGCCGGCGTCCACCACCTCGCGCACGATGCGGGCGCCGGGGTCGGAGAGGAGCGGCGTGCCGGCGTCGCTCACCAGCGCCACGTTCTTCCCCTCGCGCAGCATGGCGACTACGGTGCCGGCGCGCCCCGCCTCGTTGTGCTCGTGCGCGCTCATCAGCCGCGTGTGCGCTTCGATGTGGCGCAGGAGGATGGAGGTGCGGCGGGTGTCTTCGGCGAGCACCACGTCGGCGGTGCGCAGCACCTCGGCCGCGCGCTGCGACAGGTCGCCCAGGTTGCCGATAGGGGTGCTGACCACGTACAGCGGCACGCCGTGTCTGCCTTTTGGACCGCGGGGGATGAGGATGCCGATCTGAACGATGCGGCGCGTGCAGGTGTCACGCCAGCGGGCGCGCGGCGGCACCGGCACGCGCCGGCGCCGCTCCCCCTTTGCGCAACGGTCGCCCCGGCCACGCCCGCACTCTGCCGGTGCACGCCGCACCAAAGCGGTGCGCGTCGCAGTTTGTCCCCAAACGAGTATGTGCTTGACCTGTAAGCGGTTGTAGAAGGTCATGCATTTGGCGCACAGCGTGCTTGCACTTTGTCCAACCCGGCCGCGACAAAGTAGCCCGACGTGCTGACCCCCATCGGCAATCGCCGGTTGGCTGCCGATGAAGGACAAGGGTCCGTCGCGGGTGAACCTGCCTCCGTGGGCCGGGTGGATATCGTCCTGAAAGAGAAGGCATGGCCATCGACCTTCAGCCGGGAGCCGTTTCCCGGGCCTGCGCGGCGAAACGAACGGATGCAGTTCGGCCGTCACAGCGGATTTCCTCCCCCTGCGTGATCGCTTCCCGAGCGTCACGCCATCCCCCTCGCCTGATCGGAGAACGCAGATGAAAGCACGGCTCACGCTGGTCCTGCTCGGATCCCTCGGCCTGGCCGCCTGCCAGGGCGACGCAATCGTACCCGCCACGGAATCGATGGACACCCCCGCCCAGAGGACCCTCCTCACCCTGGTTCAAGGGCCCTCGCTCAACCGCAGCCAGGGCGAGATGCTCGGCGCCATCCGCGGCCGGTCGAGCGCGGCCGAGGTGCACCTGGCGCGCGTGGCCCCGGCGCCGGCCGGCATGCTGCAGCAGGGAAGCGCCGTGCGCATGGAGGTGGCGCCAGGGGTGGAGGTGACGGCGGTGGGCCAGGCGGTGCAGTCGCGCGGGGCCGGCGACGTCTCGTGGGGCGGCTCGGTGCAGGGCCGGCACGGGTGGGTGCAGGTGGTGCTGGCGGAAGACGGCATCATGGGCACCGTGACCATCGACGAGACGCAGTACAGCATCGAGCCGCTGGGCAACGGGCTGCACGCGGTGTCGCGCATCGACCAGAGCGGCTTCCCCGCCGAGCACGCGCCCGAGAACCCGAACGGCACGCCGAGCGACGTGAGCGACCTGGGGTTCCAGGCGGCGAAGGGTGGCGGCGAGGACACTTTCGGCACCACGGCCCTTTCCACCATCAACGTGCTGGTGGTGTACACGGCCTCGGCCGCGTCGGCTTCGGGGAACATCGCCAGCCGCATCCAGCTCGCCGTGGACGAGACCAACCAGTCGTACGCAAACAGCGGGATCACCATCAACATGGTGCGCGTCCACACCGCGCAGGTGACCTACAACGAGTCCGGCCGCAGCTTCTCGCAGCACGTGAGCGCGCTGCGCAGCTCCACCGACGGGCTGATGGACAACGTGCACACGCTGCGGAACACCTACGGCGCCGACGTGGTGGTGCTGGTGGTGAACGACAGCGAGGCGTGCGGCATCGCCTCCACCATCAACGCGACCGCCACCTCGGCCTTCGCGGTGGCGCACTGGAGCTGCATCACCGGCTACTACTCGTTCGGCCACGAGGTCGGCCACCTGCAGGGCGCCCGCCACGACCGGTTCGTGGACAGCAGCACGTCGCCGTACGCCTACGGCCACGGTTTCATCCCGTCGTCCAAGCGCTGGCGCACGATCATGGCGTACGGGAACAACTGCTCGAACTGCACGCGCATCCAGTGGTGGTCGAACCCGCTCAAGACCTATCCGTCCACGGGCGAGGTGATGGGCACCGCCACCTATGAAGACAACGCGCGGGTGCTGAACCTGACCGCGCCCACGGTCGCGGGCTTCCGGTAGCCGGCCGACCCGGACGGGCACGAAAGAGGGGCGGGGCCGCCACGGCGGCCCCGCCCCTTTCGTCTGCTCGTC